>JBJTEQ010000230.1:0-3954 GCA_046092945.1 Kapaibacterium sp. (SeqCode) | reverse complement strand
GTCCCACCGGACGTGTATGACAACAACTGGTTTACCGAGCGGATCGACACAACAGATGAGTGGATTCAAACGCGGACCGGAATCAAAGAACGTCACTTTGCCTTTGAAGGCGGCCTAACGGACATCCTACTTCCGGCGGCGCAGGAAGTTCTGCGTCAGCGTGGGATTACGGCCGATGAGATCGACTGCATCATCATCGCAACGGTTACCCCAGACCGCATCTTTCCGTCAAGCGCCGCGATACTCCAAAACAAGCTTGGAGCGAAGAATGCGTGGGGATTCGACCTAGCCGGTGCCTGCAGCGGCTTCCTCTATGCGCTCGTAACGGGTGCAAAGATGGTCGAGGCCGGTGCAGCAAAGAAGATGCTGGTTCTTGGGGGCGACAAGATGAGCGCCATCCTGAACTTTGAGGACCGCACAACCTGTGTTCTCTTTGGCGACGGTGGTGGTGCGGTGCTGCTCGAGCCGTCAGAGTCGGATGAGTATGGCGTGGTGGATCACATCCTGCGCATGGATGGAGCAGGGGAAGTTCACCTGCACCAAAAGGCAGGGGGCTCATTGCGTCCGCCAAGCATTGAGACGGTGACTAACCGAGAGCACTACGTCTACCAGGAGGGACAGGCCGTGTTCAAGAGTGCCGTAAAAGGCATGGCTGATGTCTCCTATGAGATCATGGAACGTAATCACTTGACCGCCGACGACGTGGCGTGGCTGGTTCCGCACCAGGCGAACCTTCGCATTATTGATGCCACAGCCGAGCGAATGGGGCTAAGCAAAGAAAAGGTGATGATCAATATCGACCGATACGGCAACACCACGGCAGGCACGATTCCGATTTGTCTGTCGGAGCTCTACACGACCAACCGGGTGAAGAAGGGCGACTACCTCGTGCTGTCGTCATTCGGTGCCGGCTACACGTGGGGTGCGGTGCTGCTGCGCTGGTCGCTTGAACAGAAAGACAAGGCATAGAGAAATGTCAAAAGCATTGCTGTTTTCCGGTCAGGGGTCACAGTACGTAGGCATGACGAAGGACCTCCTTGACGCCTATGATACTGCCCGCCAGATGGCTGCGCAGGCCAATGATATCCTCGGATACGACCTCGTCTCGATCATGACCGAGGGTCCGGAAGAGGATCTTCGCAAAACGATCAATACCCAGCCGGCGCTCTTCCTGCATGAGGCAATGCTGATAGCACTCGCTTCAATGACTGATGCAACGGCCGTTGCCGGTCACTCGCTTGGTGAATATTCCGCGTTGCACGCTGCCGGCGTGCTGACGTTTGAAGATGCGCTGCGACTTGTGCAACTGCGTTCTCAGCTGATGTTCGATGCGGGCAATGCCATCCCGGGCACCATGGCTGCCGTTGTCGGACTCGACGATAACGCTGTGCGCGAGATCTGCGCCGAACTCAATGGACGCGATGGAAACGTAATCGTACCGGCAAATTTCAACTCACCGGGTCAGGTCGTGATCAGCGGTTCCGCAGACTACGTTCGCTCTTGCATGCCCGTGTTCAAAGAGCGTGGCGCGAAGATGGTGAAGGAGCTCCAGGTCAGCGGTGCGTTTCACTCGCCCCTTCTCGACGAAGCCGAAGAAGGGTTGGCGCAGAAGATCCGTGCGACAGCGTTCTCCTCGCCCCGTGTGCCAGTGTACGTCAATGTGAGTGCCAGCGCTGTCACGAACGCTGATGAGCTGAAGGAATGTGCAATTCGTCAGCTGACGTCGCCAGTTCTGTGGACCTCGACCATGCATGCAATGTGGTCGGCAGGAATCACCTCGTTCTGCGAGGTCGGTCCCGGAAAAGTGCTGCAGGGTCTGGTCAAACGCACGCTTGCAGAGGCAACCATCGACGGCGTTGATACTGCTGCCGACGTAGCCCGGCACGTTGCCAGTTGAGGTACATTCCACCGATTAACAGGAGAACTCATGAAGACCTTTGACCATAGTGGAAAAGTCTTTGCCATAACCGGCGGATCCCGGGGAATCGGCGAGGCCATCGTTCGGCGTCTGTGTGCTGAGGGGGCTCATGTTTTTGCAACCTATAACTCAAATCCCGAGCGCTCAGCTGCTGTGGCAGCAGAGATCGCCGCGGCTGGCGGAACCGTGACGTTCATTCAGGTAAATGTTGCCGACGAGACCAGCGTCAAAGAGTTTATTGAGACGGTGGTCTCTCAGGGCGGCCGCATCGACGGACTCGTCAACAATGCCGGCATCACCCGTGACGGCCTCGTCATGCGCATGGGGACGCAGGATTGGCAGGACGTGCTGGATACCAATCTGACGGGTGTGTTTTATGCCTGCCGCGCTGCTGCTCGCCCCATGATGTCGCAGCGCACCGGACGTATCGTCAACATCGGGAGCATCGTTGGTCTGCAGGGTAATGCCGGGCAGGTGAACTACAGCAGCGCCAAAGCCGGCCTTGTTGGTCTCACCAAATCGCTTGCTCGCGAACTCTCCAGTCGCAACATTTCAGTAAATTGCGTTGCTCCTGGTTATGTCGAAACAGACATGACGGCCAAGCTGACGGACGACCAGAAGGCAGCTTTTTTTGGCAACATCCCGCTCAAGAGGGGTGCCACGCCCGACGACATCGCCTCTGTTGTTTCATTTTTCTTGGCCCAAGAGTCATCGTACATCACCGGACAGGTTCTCAACGTCTGCGGTGGCCTGGCAATGTGACAGGCGGAAGCAGGCGCTAGATTTGCATGATTTTCCAACCTCATTTTCAGTAAGGGTTTACTATGTCAGCAGTGGCACAAAAGGTAACAGAGATCATCGTTTCCAAGCTCGGAGTCGAAGAATCTCAAGTAACGCCAACGGCTTCGTTCACAAGCGACCTTGGTGCAGATTCTCTGGACACCGTTGAGCTCATCATGGAGTTCGAAAAGGCTTTCAAACTGACTATCGATGACAGCGATGCCGAGAAGATCCAAACGGTCGGCGATGCGATCAGCTTCATCGAATCAAAGGCTTCCTAATTAAATCACCGTAGCTCAACGCTTACCTCTCAGAAATTTGGCATTCGTATGTCGAGAACGATACCTCGTGTTGTGATCACCGGAGTCGGTGCTGTAACGCCCCTTGGCAACACGGCACAGGATTTTTGGAATGGAATGATGGAGGGCCGCAGTGGTGCGGGCCCCATTACGCGCTTTGATGCAACCGAGTTCGACACCCGTTTTGCCTGTGAGGTGAAGAACTACGACCCAACATTGCACATGACTCGCAAAGAGGTTCAGCGCATGGACCTCTTTGCGCAGTATGCAATGTCCTGCGCCGTGATGGCTGTAGAGGATTCGGGACTGGATCTCTCGACATGTGACTCGGAGCGGGCCGGCGTTGTGTTCGGCTCGGGTATAGGTGGCATGTGGACGTATCACCATCAGCAGAAGAATCTGTTCGATCGTGACGGCAAGCCTGATCGCATTTCCCCGCTCTTTATCCCGATGCTTATTTCGGATATCGCCGCCGGACACATTGCGATCCGCTATGGCCTGAAGGGTCCGAACTACGCCACCGTTTCGGCATGTGCCACATCGTCCCATTCGATTGCCGATGCCTTTATGCTCATGCAGCGTGGTATGACCGATATCATGCTTGCCGGCGGCAGCGAAGCCGTTGTGTGTCCGATGGGTATTGGTGGATTCAACTCCATGAAGGCCCTTTCCACGCGCAACGACAGTCCGGAAACAGCCAGCCGTCCGTTCGACAAAGACCGCGATGGTTTTGTCATGGGTGAAGGGGGCGGTGTGCTCGTGATGGAGACACTCGAGCATGCAACCAAGCGCGGGGCCAACATCCTTGCCGAGATCGTTGGCATTGGTCTTACCGACGATGCCTACCACATCACACAACCAGCGCCCGGTGGAGAAGGCGCTGTGAGATCGATGCGAATGGCCCTGGCCGACGCTGGTCTGCAGCCCGAGGACATTGACTACGTGAATGCCCACGGC
>JBJTEQ010000229.1:0-11777 GCA_046092945.1 Kapaibacterium sp. (SeqCode) | reverse complement strand
TCTTACCGACGTTCACCTGCAGCGTTGTGATGCTGCGTGGGCGCAGCGGAAGAAGTCCATGCGGACGCAGTGCTTCGGCGAACGACGTCGCCGAACCATCACCTCGCAGAACACGCAGCTGTTCTTCGGGGTCGGCCAGTGCCGCGCCGCGCCGCGCAAGACTTGTTGTTGCCAGTGCCATTGTCAGGGGGCTTACATGGACACTTCGTTAACCTTGTTCATCATCTGCACGCTGTGTACCATCGATGCACCACCGCGGATGGCAGCCGACACGTGCACGGCCTCCATCATCATCTGCTCGGTAGCGCCCTTCTGCAGACTGTCCGTGGTGTAGGCATCAATGCAGTACGGACACTGCACCGCATGCGCCACCGCCAGAGCGATGAGCGACTTCTCGCGCTGCGTCAGCGCGCCTTCGGCAAACACGGCGCCGTACCATTCAAAGAACTTGGCTGCCAGCTCCGGCTGGTACTGACTGATGTTGCCAAACTTGGGGAGGTCTTCTGGGTTGTAGTAGGACATGGCAGGTGTGGGGTGTGAGGTGTGGGGTGTGAGGTTTTGGGTGCAAAGATTAGGAAGAGCTGAGAATTGAAGCGCATGGGTCCCTCGCTGCCACGTTTCGTGTTGTGCGTTTTGCACCTGAAACCGGGACCCTAGCTGAAGCTTGTCACTTGTCACCATTTTCCCTAAATTTTTCCCCACCAGCACCAGATCATCTGCACAAATTCAAGGAGGCTGCTTTGGCACTGAAACCGTATACCGGCGCATGGGATGCGCAGCATGCTGCGCATTTGGTGCATAGAGCCATGTTCGGTTCAACACCGGCCGACGTGAAGACGGCTCTGGATAAGGGGCTTACCGCGGCGGTGGATTCGCTGCTGGGCTCTACACCGGCGCCGTCAGAGCCCATCGCCTACCTCAAAACCGGCGCAGTGGCCGAAGGTGATCCGTGGTCATCCTCGACGTATGATTCGAGTGCTGAGAATGTTCGCCTGGCGTTTCTGCAGTCGTGGTGGATCAACCTGATGCTGCAGCAGAGCTTCTCGGTGCGGGAGAAGATGATGCTGTTCTGGTCCAACCACTTCTCAACCGGACAGCAGCAGGTGAAGGATGCGCGCTACATCTTCAAGCAGAATGCCATGCTGCGCAGTAATGCCTTTGGCAGCGTGAAAGATCTTGTGCGCGAGGTAACATTTGACCCCGCCATGCTGCGCTACCTGAGCGGCAACACCAACACAAAACAGTCGCCCAACGAAAACTTTGGTCGCGAGGTGCAGGAGCTCTTCTCCATTGGAAAGGGGCCGGAAGTTGCGCCGGGTGACTACGTGAACTACACCGAGGCCGACGTCAAGGCTGCGGCACGGATCTTCACGGGGTGGACCGATGTGCAGTCTGGCATGACAACGAAGTTTACGGTTGCTAATCACGACACTGGTCCAAAGACCTTCTCTACGCGCTATGGTGGCAAGACCATCGCCGGACGCAATACTGAGGCCGGTGCGCGGCAGGAGGTCGACGAGTTTCTCGACATGGTGTTTGGTCAGCCAGCCACGGCTCTGACGATTGTCCGCAAGCTCTACCGCTGGTTTGTCGATTACGTTCTCACCGAGAGCATTGAGCGGGATGTTATAGAGCCACTTGCCCAGACCCTCCGGGCCAACGACTTCCGCGTGGCACCCGTGCTGCGGGAGCTCTTCATGAGCGAGCACTTCTACGACAACGAGCGCGTTGGCTGCCTCATCAAGACGCCGGCTGATCTGGTGATCGGCACGCTGCGGATGTTCCATCCAGCTGACCTGTTTCCTTCCGATCAGAAGAAGCTGCACTGGGCCTACCGCACCGTGCGTCGGACAATGGCTACAATGCAGATGGATCTGTTTACGCCACCGAATGTTGCCGGGTGGCCTCCCTACTATCAGGAGCCATCGTATCACGAGATGTGGATCAACTCGGATACTCTGCAGAAGCGCGTGCGCTTTACCAACGAGCTGGCGAAGGATGGTTACCTCCTTGACGAGGCCTACGAGAAGTCCTACCTCGATCCGTTCATCATAAAGGAATGGGTGTCGGAGCCGTATGATCACGAGATCCTCGTGGACACGCTAACGAAGCTTCTCTTCCCCGTTGATATTCTCCCAGAGCAGCGTCAGACACTCATCGACATCGTGCTGGCGGGTCAGCCGGCAAGTGCATGGATCTCCGCATGGAGTGCCTATGCAGCCACTCCCGATGACGAGGCAAAGCGTGCCGTGGTCGAAACACGTCTGCGCAGTCTTCTCAAGTACATGCTCGCCATGGCCGAGTATCAAGTTTGCTAACGGAGGCATCCATGAAACGTCGTTCCTTTCTTCGTACGGGTGCCGGCCTTGCCACGCTGCCGGTTGTGCTTGATGGACTTAACGTCTCGGCATACGCCCGCTCGCCCCTTCTCGAAGCACTTGATGCGGCACCGTGCCAGGACCGCGTTCTGGTGCTGATCCAGATGGCAGGGGGCAATGACGGGTTGAACACCGTTATCCCGCTGGACCAGTATGGTCTGTACAAGAACGCCCGCACCAACATTGCCATCGAAGAAGCAAAGGCCTTAAAGCTCAACGATGCCGTTGGCCTTCATCCGCAGATGGGGCTGATTTCGCAGATGTACACCAACGGCATGATGCGCGTTGTGCAGGCAGTGGGGTATCCGGTGCCGAACTACTCGCACTTCCGGTCAACAGACATCTGGCTATCGGCCTCGGATGCCGAGCAGGTCATCAGCACCGGCTGGATGGGACGCTATCTCGAGCAGGCCTACCCGGGCTTCCCGTCGGGCTACCCCAATGCAACAATGCCCGATCCACTGGCCATTCAGGTTGGAACCGTTATCTCGCCAGGGCTCGAAGGTACCAATGCTAACATGGGTATGGCCTTTACGGATCCGACAACGTACTTCAACATCACCAATCAGAATACGCCGGTAAGCGTTGGACGTCGGGCAGGCTCGGAGCTGCGCTACATCCGTGATGTGGGACAGCAGATCGAGAAGTTTGCCAACCCCGTGAAGGCCGCTGCAGCAAAGGCCAAGAACAAGTCGGGCAAGTATCCGGCCGTGCGCACCAACCCGCTGGCCGATCAGCTGAAGATCGTTGCGCAGCTCATTGCCGGTGGACTCAAGACCAAGATCTACATCGTCACGCATACAGGCTTCGATACACATTCATACCAAGTGACAGGGGGCGCCGGGAGCCCCGTCCCTCATGGCACATTGCTCGAGCAGATGAGTGTGGCGATTGATGCGTTCCAGGATGACCTGAAGCTTCTTGGTGTGCAGGACCGTGTGCTGGGCATGACGTTTTCCGAGTTCGGACGGCGTATTGCTTCGAACGCATCGGGCGGCACCGACCACGGCGCCGCAGCGCCGATCTTCCTCTTCGGTACTAGCGTCAAGAAGGGCGTACTTGGTCAGAATCCAACGATCCCTGCCAAGCCCACCAGCGAAGACAACATCCCGATGCAGTATGACTTCCGCAGTGTGTACTCCACAATCCTGCAGAAGTGGTTCTGCGTTGATGCAGCAACGACCAAGGACCTGCTCTTCCGCGACTTCGGCACACTCGACATGCTCACCACAGGGTCAGCAACATCCGTCATCGACGAGCTGGCCTCCACCGGCCTTGCTCTGCAGCTCGTACCAAACCCCGCGCACTCCTACGTGACAGTTGCCTTTGCCGCCCCCTCCGGAGAGGTCAGCCTCTCCATGTTCGATGGCACCGGACAGCAGATCGTATCGCATTCAGCCAACCACACCAATGGCACAGCCACACTTTCACTCGATGTATCAGCAGTCCCTGCGGGCCAATACTACGTCCGCCTTGCCTATGCCGGCGCAGCTGTGGTCAAGCCCTTTGTTGTAATGCGGTAGGCATCGTCGTCATCCCTAGCGTAGCGAGGGATCCATCTTCGATTGCATGGACTCCCGCACCCACGTTTACCCACGGCTGAAGCCGTGGGCTAATGTGCGGACACAATTACGCGTCAATCATTGCGTGCCCGCGTTTTCTCGTCACTCGTACCCCGGGCCAAGGCCCGGGGCTAATATTGATCACTTGTCACTCGTCACTGGTCATTCGCTATCACCTGGCTCGCGGCGGCAATGATTGCGCACACTGGAGCATGAATCTCCTGCGGCCAGGGGAAGAGCTCGGAGAGCATCATCATGGTGATGGAAAGTCCAGAGATGATCTCAAGCATGCCGGCGCGACGTCCGGAACGGACGCGTAGGATGTTCATGGCCATTGCGCCGCTGAGACCACCATTGATGCCCATAAACATGAGCGAGAGAGCTACGTGCAGTATGATCTGTGCCGATACAAAGTACTCGGCGAGTTCCCGATCAACCATGCGCAGAGAAGACAGTAGAATGATGAAGAGCCCACAGGCCATGAACACACCCTGGGCTGCCTTTGCCTTGTTGGCTCCGAAGAATCTGCCGGCCATGTAACACGCATAGACGCTTGCAACGCCGACGCTTGAGATGATTCTCTCCAGGGGGCGAGCAGTAAAGGCATCACCATTCGAGAGCAACAGCTGGACGAGCGCGGCAACGAGTGTAGCTCCGATGAATACGCGTAGCCATGGGTCTACTCCTCGTGTTGACGTTAGCATGCGCCACACGCCCCTTTCTCAACAGCTGATGATGATTCCACCTGGACGGTGACATGAGAGAGTTCGAAGTGCTGCTGCATTGCCGCACGAACGGTGGCGACAACATCGTCTGTTGCGCCGTCGCTGACTACATGCAGTGACGCCGAGTTCTCGTTCATGCCAAGCTGCCAGATGTGCACGTCGTGCACATCAATGATACCCGGCAGAGAAGCGACAACATCGCGCACCTTCACGGGAGAGATCTCTGAAGGGGCAGACTCCATGAGGATGATGCTTGAGTCACGGATCACGCGCACCGCACCGCGCGTGATCATCAGCGCAATGGCGATGGAGATCAGCGGATCGATGAGCTCCCAGCCCGTGACCTCGATGACGATGGCAGCAATGATGACGCCGAGACTTGAGAGCAGATCAGTGATAACGTGCAGGTAGGCACTGCGCGTGGTAATGTGCTCTGACCGGTGAAGGTAAAATGCACTGATGGCGTTTGCGATAAAGCCCACAATGGCCACGTAGAGCATCAGGTCGGAGTCGACGTGACTGTGTCCATCGCCCATCATGCGACGCACGGCTTCGATGACAATGTAAATACAGATACCAATGAGCAGAAAGCCATTAGTAAGCGCGGCAAGAATCTCGATACGCCGAAGACCAAACGTATATCGCGCATCGTGCTCATTGCGGGCCTTGGCCGCAAAGCGGAGTCCAAAGAACGCAATCAGCAGCGAGGCTAGGTCAACCAGCACGTGTCCCGCATCCGACAGAAGCGCCAGACTTCCGGAAAGGAAGCCCCCTACCACCTGCGTAACGAACACGAGGGAAGTCAGCGCTACCGCTATTCTCAGGGGGCGGATGTCCGCATGCTCGTGGATGTGGCCGTGGTGGTGATGGCCGTGGTGGTGATGGCCGTGGTGGTCGTGAGAATGGTCGTGATGCATGTGCGTAACGTAACTCGTTGCAGATCGAACGAGGACTAAAGTTCGATTCCGAAGAGCACGGAGACGATCTCTTCCCAGTAACAGATCACTAGCACTGCCGGCGCGGCAAAGAGCATGGAATCGAATCGATCGAAAATGCCACCATGACCCGGGAGTACGCCGCTGGAATCCTTCACAACAGCGTCGCGCTTGAGGAGCGATTCGGCAAGATCCCCGATGGGGCCGACGATGCCGATGACTACACCACAGGTGATCGCCATGTCAAGCGGAAAGGTTGGGATGAGGGCCTTCGTCATGCCGATGAATGCAGCCGTTGACCCAACAACGCCGCCAATAGCCCCTTCCCATGACTTCTTGGGGCTGACCCGGGGGAAGAGTTTGTGCTTGCCGATGGACAGTCCGACGAAATACGCGGCAGTATCGGCCAGCCAAACGGAAACAAAGAGCGTCATCATCAGCGACGCACCGGTCTCACCCCATGTGCCCCAGAGAAAGAGCCGGTCAACGTGCCGCAAGGCAAACAAACACGCCATGCTCAGTCCGATATAGAACACCCCGAAGGCCGTCAGCGCCGTATTCAGCATGGCATTCTCGCGCGCACGAAAGAGCTCCGCAGCCAGAGTGATGAGCGTTCCGAGAAGCATGAACAGGCACAGGTAGCCGCCGGTAACTAAAACTCCCAGGCCGTGAAGGTTGAGCGGTCCGGAAGAGTTATTCCTCGCTGATGATGATGCGATCACCCATCCCGACCAGAGCAGGATGATCGCTGCCCACACCAGTCCAACGCTCTGGTTGGGGCTGGCATGTTTGGACTCAGCTAGGTGATAAAACTCCCGCAGTGCCTGCAGGGCAATAAGCGTAATGGCGATGGTGAAGAACCAGCCGCCCAGGTACACTACGCCAACGGCCAGCGGAATGCCCACGGCGGCCACGGCGATGCGTTTTGTGAGGTTCGTCATAGTGCGAAGCTACGTAGTTTCGTGGCCGATGAACGTTTACGACATAACAGACACCGACCAAGACCGTTTATTGCTCACGGGCGACATCGACTTCGTGCTCGAGTTCGCCGGCATCCTACGTCGAAGCAACGTGCAGTTTTCGATTCTCCCATCCATCGATGCCCGCGACAGCTACGAATACGAGATGGAGATGGAATTCGAAATGTCCTCTCTGGGAGGCCCCGCAGCCGAGGAGTACGGAGAGTTTGCCGACGTCGTTATCCAGGACCTGCGCGAGCATCTCAACGACTTCTCGCACATCGTCGATCTGTCGATCACCTCGCATACGGACCATCGAGTAGCGGTTGAAGTAGCTGCCTCGTTGAATCCAATGGCCACGGTGATGGTGAGCGTTCTCAATACCACGGCAACCGAATTCGGCATGTTCACTAACACGGCTCAGAGGGTCATTGGACTTGGTCTTGCACCAAGCGTCATGAGCTCTCTGAAGACCATGGACATGTCTGCCGGATTGAACACCGAGCCCCATCAGATCGAGAAGGCGAAAGACCTGCTGCGTCGGATTGGATACGAAGTAGAGCTTGTGCAGGACCGCGTAGCCCTGGTACAAATGCGCGTGCTGGCCATGCTCATCAACGAAGCGGCTTTTGCCGTGATGGAAGGCCTTGCAACACCGGAAGACATCGACAAGGCAATGATGCTCGGGGTGAACTATCCCAAGGGGCTCTTGGCCTGGGCAGATGAGATCGGCATTGGTGTGATAACGCTGATCCTTGACGGACTGCGCCGCGAATACGAGCAGGAGCGGTATCGTCCATGCGTTCTGCTCAAGCAGATGATGCGAGCCGGCTGGGCCGGAAAGTCCACCGGACGTGGCTTCTACGTGTATGAGTGACCTGCCGAAGCTGCAGGTCTTTCTCGACTTCGACGGCACCATCAGCATCGGTGATGTGGGCGATGCCCTCGTCCAGACGTTTGGGTCCTTTGAGCCCCTTCACACGGAACTCCTCAACGGTCAGTTCACGGTGGCCGAGTACTACCGACGTGCCGCGGCCAGCTTCTCGTCTGACGCCACGGAAGATGCGGTAATGACATTTGTTGAATCCCGTGAGCTCGACGCCGGCCTTGTGCCGCTTGTGAAATGGTGCACCGACAACAGCTTTCCCGTGACGGTTGTCAGCGATGGCTTCGACGTGTATATCCAGCCCCTACTGCGTCGGGCAGGAGTCCTAGAGCACGTGGAGGTGTCATCGAATCACCTCTCCGTGGAAGGGAGCTCCTGGCAGCCCTCATTTCCGGGCGCCAGCGAATCGTGCTCGTGCTTCTGTGCTTCGTGCAAGCGCAATGCGATTCTCACGCGTATCGCTGATGATGACATCGTGGTGTACGTTGGCGACGGACGATCCGATGCCTGTGCCGTGCGCTTCGCTGATATCGTCTTTGCCAAAGGAACGCTCGCTGCCTCGTGTACAGCCGAAGGTATTCCGCATCACACGTATCGCTCGCTGATGGAAGTGCTTATCATTCTTCAGCGTCGCATGGCCGAGCGCGACCTTCCCCGCCGACGTCAGGCCGCCCTTGCGAGAAAACGCGCCTACGAGGCCGAGTAGATTAAACCAGTTCGTACGGACGTGGGTCTTGCGCCCCGTTCACACATTGGAGACAACCATGACTCGCCCCCTTATCATTGTCCTTTCGCTGCTAGTGCTAGCACTTCCAGCCCAATCACAAGACCAACGCGCCAAGCGTCAGGAAGCTGTTAAAGAGCTCCGCACGGATCTGCGTGCCTGGTACATGCGCGATGTACTGCCAACGGTCAGCCGACTGCACAGCGACTACGACGCATCGCTCACCCGCGAGGACCTGGCCACACTTACCCGCCTGCGTGCCGATGCAAAGCGCCTGCGCAACGACGTCCGCAAGGATATGCAGTCACTCAAGAGCGACTTCGAACGCGGCGGCCGCGCCGAACTTCGCAACCGCATCAAAGATCTGCGCGAGAAGCACCGTGATGCCTACATGCGCATTGTCGAACAGGTAAAGCCCATCGCTAAGCGCTCCCGTACAAAGCTCCGTGAGATCTTCGATGCCAACGAGGACCAGATCGAACAATGGCGCGCCCAGGCCAAGAAGATCGTCGGCGACTGGAAAGACGACCACGACGACCTCGGAATGAAAAATGGTGACAGCGCACGCTACCCAATGCTCGGCAATGACCCGCGCCGCGCTACCCTGCGGTTTATTCTGTGGGATGGAACGGTGGAGGAGAGTGACTGAGGTACGGAGGTACGGAGGTACGGAGGTACGGAGTTTCATTCCTGTATCGAATCAAGCAAATCGTCAACACCGTAAACCGGGTCAAACTAGCCAAGGCCAGCTGCCATGCAAATGGTTGACCCGGTTGACCATCAAGACATTCTCAATAGCTCTGCGTGTAGCCGATATCCCATATGGTACCCAATACCTCAAACCCCAAACCTCACACCTGCTTTCCATCTCACCGTCTTCTCAACCGCAACGATCAGGTATGTGACCACACTCAGAGCAAGAATCATCGCCCACGATGTGAGTTCTAAGGGGGCGGTATGGAAAGCCCCATGAAAGAATGGTGAATAGGTAAAGGCCATCTGGAGGGCCGTCATCAGGGCTGCGCCATAGACAACCGTCATATTGGCGGTTACGGGCGCGCCGGTTGGTGAGACGAGTGTGCGGCAGTTGAAGAGATAGAACATCTGAATAAACACAAACGCATTCGATGCAGCTGTCTGCGCAACGGCTAGGGGGCTTCCGGTGGAGAGCTCCCAGAGGTACATACCAAAGCCCGATGACAGGAGAAGAATGGTCATGAGTCCGGTGCGCATGACGATCTCAGAGGAGAAGAGCGGCGCATCGGTGCGGCGCGGCTGACGTTGCATAACGTCGGGGGGCATGGGCTCGAAGGCAAGGGGCAGACCAAGGATCACGGCCGTGGTCATGTTGATCCACAGAATGTGGATGGGTAGTATCGGCAGTGCTATGCCGAGGCCAACCGCAACGAGGATCACCAGACCTTCGGCAGCGTTTGTGGGAACCGTCCAGATGATAAACTTCAGGAGGTTCTCGTACACTGTGCGTCCTTCTTCAACAGCGGCAACGATGGTTGTGAAGTTGTCGTCGGTGAGCACGATGGCCGAGGCATCCTTGGCAACGTCTGTGCCACTTCGCCCCATGGCAATGCCTACGTTTGCCGTGCGAAGGGCCGGAGCGTCGTTGACGCCATCACCGGTCATGGCAACCACATGCCCCCTTCGCTGAAGAGCCTGCACAAGACGTAGCTTCTGCTCAGGACTCACGCGGGCGAAGACATTGAACCGCTGCGCCGCATCTTCCATCTGCTCGTCGGTGAGCCCTTCAAGGTCGCGACCTGTCCGCACGCTTTCAGTGGGATGTCCAACCGTCTCAACGATACCAAGTTCGCGGGCAATGGACACAGCGGTGATGGCGTGATCACCGGTGATCATCTTCACCGTCACACCGGCCTGCTGACATTCAGCAACAGCTGCGCGAACCTCGGCACGAGGTGGATCAACCATGCCAACGATACCGGTCAGCACACAGCCGGAGAGCACATCATCGGCGGTGATCTCCTCTGGCAGACCATCGAGGTCTTTCATTGCGCAGGCAAGCACACGCAGACCCTCGGCACTCATGGTCTCGACGTGACTCGTCACGGCTTCTGCGTCAACGTCGGAAAGCCGACCCTCTCGCGTCATCGACATCGTGCATCGCGAGAGCACTGCCTCCATGCTTCCCTTGAGGTAGATCCGTGATGTTGTGGCGGATGTACGGTGCAGCGTTGCCATGAACTGCGCATCACTCGAGAATGGGATAACATCCACAAGCGGCATCAGCTCCTGTTCAACATCGCGATGGATCGATGCCTTCATCCCGGCTACAACAAGCGCGACCTCGGTTGGATCGCCCACGGCATGCCAAGCCCCTTCATCATGCTGCACAACAGCTGTTGAACACAGCACGCCAGCACGTAGTGTTTCATGCAAAGCCGCATCTCGCCCCACATGTGTGATGCGTGTGTGAGCGGCGTCATTCGCACGAACGAGAATATCGCCCTCGGGTCTGTACCCCGTGCCCTGCACCACGTACTCGTCCGACGGCGTCGTCAGTGCTACAACCGTCATCTGATTCTCGGTAAGCGTGCCGGTCTTATCACTGCAGATAACGGTTGTTGAGCCCAGCGTTTCCACCACCGGAAGACTTCGCACAATTGCTCGACGTTTTGCCATGCGGTTCACACCGATGGCAAGAATAATCGTGACCGCTGCGGGGAGTCCTTCGGGAATGGCACCAACAGCAAGTGCTACGGCGGCCATAAGCATATCGACCGGTGCTTCGCCGCGCAACACGCCAACGCCGAAGGTGCCGGCCGCCAGCACGAGGATCGCCACGAGGATAATATTGCTGAACCGTGCGATCTGAATGGTAAGCGGCGTCTGCAGCGTCGGGGCAGATGTCAGCAGTGCCGAGATCGTTCCCACTTCGGTTGTTGTCCCGGTGGCAACTACAAGCCCCATACCAGCGCCGCGCGTCACCACGGTAGAAGCGTATGCCATGCTCGAGCGATCAGCAAGCACGGCAGAAGGATCAACTGGTGCTGTTCGTTTTTCCGTTGGCACGCTTTCGCCAGTGAGCGCTGCTTCGGCAATCGCAAGGTCTTTGACCCATGTCAGGCGCAGGTCTGCCGGTACACGGTCGCCGCTTTCAAGGACGACAAGATCACCTGGTACGAGGTCGATCATTTCGACATGACATCGCACACCATTGCGGATGACAGTCGCCGTTCCAACAACCGAACTCGCAAGCCGCGCAAGTGAGGAGATGGCCTTGCCTTCCTGCACAAAGCCGATGATGGCATTCAACAGCACAACGCCGAAGATTACCGACGTGTCGCTGATACCACCGATAACTGCGGTCACAACACCCGATGCAATCAGAATGTAGACAAGTGGCGCATGGAACTGCCGCAGAAATCGCAGGATGGGATGTTCAGCTCGACCCCTTGGCAATGCATTGCGTCCGTATCTACCCAGACGTGGCTGCACAGACGCCGTTTCGAGTCCGGCTGTTCGCGACGTCTCGAGCGCTGCCTCAACAGCGTCGACCGGTGAGGAGTGCCACTGAATATGCATACATGCTATCGAATGATCGAGGAATCGGGATCGGCAGCACGGAGCAGAGA
>JBJTEQ010000228.1:0-8581 GCA_046092945.1 Kapaibacterium sp. (SeqCode) | reverse complement strand
GTGTATACAATGTAGATACAAAATACGTCCCACCATTGTCGAATCCAAACAGCCCCTTCTCCTTCGAATCAAGGCGCATAGCGAGATAGCTATCGTCCCCAATCGAATCTTCCGAAACGTGAGTAGGATTCTATTGTATCTGTTGCTGGGTGTTGACGTTCAGCCTAGCTGCGCATCGATCTGTGCGAGAGTTTCCTGGCTGAGGTGCTTGGACTCGAAAATCGACCGGAGCATGTCGAACGAATAGATGCCGGTGTCGTGACCGTCTTTCCACGATGCCTGGATGCCGTAGTTGCCAACGGGCGTGAGTGCGGCAATGTCGTTCATGCCGGGGGCAAGGGTTTTCATACCGGGGAAAACCACTTGACCCATGATCTGTTCCCCGGAGCAGTGCGCGCATGGGCAGGCGTCCCGCAGGTCTGAAAGCAGGATGCAGGATTCGAGTCCGTCCGACCAGGTGCAGCATAGCACGGCGGCATTGCGTCGTTTGAGTGATAGGGGGCGAAGCATGAGGCAAACTTCGCCAAGTTCTCGCGTATTTTCGCGAATGCAATCGCGATACAAATCCTTTGTTGCCATCGAAGACCTCGCCAATCACATTGGTGAAACCGTCACCCTCAATGGTTGGGTGTACGACAAGACAGAGAAGGGCAAACTCATCTTTATCAAACTCCGCGACGGCAGCGGAATCGTGCAGTGCGTGCTCTTCAAGCCGAACGTCTCCGAAGAGATTGCGGGCAACGCCCAGCAGCTCACGCAGGAGTCGAGCGTGTCGATCACCGGCACGGTGCGTGCTGAACAACGAGCCCCCTCCGGAGTGGAGCTTGATGTGACCGATGTGCGCATCTGGCAGGTCTCGAAGGACTACCCGATAACGCCGAAAGAGCACGGTGTGGAGTTCCTAATGGAGCATCGCCACCTGTGGCTCCGCTCTGCTCGTCAGCACGCGATCATGCGTGTGCGTGCACGGGTGATCAAGGCCATCCGTGATTTCTTCGACGGTAATGGCTTCCGACTGATGGACTCGCCGATCTTTACGCCGAATGCCTGCGAGGGCACTTCGACGTTATTCGAGACGGAGTACTTCGATCTCGGGAAGGCGTACCTCACGCAATCGGGTCAGCTCTACGCCGAAGCAAGCGCCATGGCACTGGGCAAGGTCTACACCTTTGGTCCGACCTTCCGCGCCGAGAAGTCCAAGACGCGCCGTCACCTGACGGAGTTCTGGATGGTGGAGCCGGAGATGGCCTACTTCGATATCAATGACGATATGGATCTGGCCGAAGACCTCGTTGAGTATATCGTGCAGTCGGTCCTGAAGGACTGTCAGCGCGAACTCGCCACGCTCGGCCGCGACGTTTCCAAGCTCGAAGCAGTGCGCAGACCCTTCTATCGTATGTCGTACACCGAAGCCGTGGACTGGCTGAACAAGAACGACGTGAAGCTCAATCGCAAGCAGCCTGATGGTTCGGAGATCCAGGTGGACTTCCCATGGGGTGAGGATTTCGGTGCCCCGCAGGAAGAAGCCATCATGCAGCAGTTCGACCGTCCGTGCATTATCCACCGCTACCCGTCGGAGGTGAAAGCCTTCTACATGAAGCGCGATCCGGAGAACACGAATGTTGTTCTGGCCATGGACATGCTTGCTCCGGAAGGGGCTGGCGAGATCATTGGCGGCTCACAACGCGAAGACAACCACGATCTGCTCCTCGAACGCCTGCGTCATGAGAACCTCCCCGAAGATGCATTCCAGTGGTATCTCGACCTTCGGAAGTTTGGCTCGGTTCCTCACTCCGGTTTCGGCCTCGGCGTAGAACGCACCGTGAAGTGGATCACCGGCGCCGAGCATATTCGAGAAGTCATTCCGTTCCCACGGATGATTTATCGAATCGTACCGTGAGCGCTTTGCGCAGGTATGAGGTGTGAGGTGTGAGGTTTGAGGTGGGAATGTCATCCCTGCGAAAGCAGGGATCTAAGTAAAACGCATGGATTCCCGCTTTCGCGGTAATGACGACGGTAACTCCGTCACTCAGTAACTCGGTAACTGATAGAAGCATGGAAACCAAACTCAACGGCTCTGAAAACATCTTCTGGGACCTCTCAGATCTTTACGCAACGATCGATGAGACGGGCCTTGAGGGTGACCTTGCCCGCATTGGCGATCGCACGAAGGCGTTTCGCGAAAAGTGGCATGGTCGGTTTGCTACCGCCAGTATCTCCGAGTTCATGGAGATGGTTGCTGAGTACGAGCAGCTGATAGAAGACTTCGGTCGGATGGGTTCGTTTGCGCATCTGCAGTGGTCCACCGACTCAGAGAATGTCGAGTACGGCAAGCTCATGCAGCGCGCGACGGAAACGACGTCGAAGGCATGGAATGAGCTCATCTTTATTGATACGGAGCTCTCGAGCCTTTCTGCCGAGCGCATTGCTGAGTTGATGGCCGCGCCCGAGATGGCATCGCGCCGGCATTGGCTGGAAGTAGTGATGGACTACAAGCCCCATACGCTCAGCGAAGACGTAGAGCAGGCGTTGAATGCGAAGTCTGTTACATCACGCTTTGCCTGGGTGCGTTTGCACGATGAAGTGTCGGGTGCGATGACGTTCTCCTTCCGTGGACAGGAGTACACGATTGCACAGATGACGAAGATGCTCTACGATGGCGATCGTCAGACGCGCAAGGAAGCAGCTGACACAATCTCGGCTGTGCTCAAGACCGATGCCAAGATGCATGCCTACGTGTTCAACACGATCATCGGCGATTGCGAGGTCAACGACCGTCTGCGCTCGTATCCAACGTGGGTTTCGAGCCGCAACCTTTCAAACGAAGTGTCGGACGCTTCCGTTCAGGCTCTCGTTGATGCTGTCGTCTCTCGCTACGATCTCGTCCACCGCTACTTCGCACTTAAGAAGGGGCTCCTCGGATTTGATAAACTGTATGACTATGATCGCTATGCTCCGGTAACCGAGAATTCGGACTTCTGGACGTGGGAGCAAGCTCAGGCGCTCGTGACGGATTCCTACATGTCCTTCGACAAGCGAGCCGGTGAGATCGCCTCGATGTTCTTCGAGAAGAACTGGATCCACGCACCTGTGCGCAAGGGCAAACGTAGTGGCGCGTATAGCGCCGGCACGATTGCTTCCGTGCACCCATATGTGTTCATGAACTACACCGGCACAAGCCGCGACGTTCAGACGCTTGCCCACGAGCTTGGTCACGGCGTGCACCAGTACTTGTCGCGTCAGCAGGGTCCCCTGCAGATGCACACGCCCCTTACCATCGCGGAAACAGCCAGCGTGTTTGGGGAGATGATCACGTTTAAGAAGATGTACGAGCAGACCACAGGCGACGAGGCAAAGCTTGCACTGCTTATGTCCAAACTTGACGGCATGATCGCAACGGTGTTCCGTCAGGTTGCTCTTAACCGCTTCGAAGAAGCCGTGCACGTTGCGCGCCGCACACAGGGCGAACTCTCGCTGGATCAGATCAATGAGATCTGGCTTACCACGCAGAAGGGCCAGTTCGGAGATTCCGTCGAACTCACCGATGGCTACGAAGTGTGGTGGTCGTACATCTCGCACTTCATCCACACGCCGGGCTATGTGTACGCGTACGCTTTTGGCGAGCTGCTCGTGCTGGCACTGTATCAGATCTACCTGCAAAGCCCAGAGACATTCCCGGATAAGTACATCGAGCTTCTCTCGTCAGGGGGCTCCAAGCGTCCGGAAGATCTGCTGGCCCCCTTCGGCCTCGATATCACCAGCCCAACATTCTGGCACAACGGCCTGTCGTTTATCGACAGCTTCCTGGGTCAGGCGGAGGAGTTGGCTGGAAAGAAGTGAGGAGTTAGGGTACTGGGTACTGAACGTCATTCCTGCGAAAGCAGGAACCCATGCGTTTGAATGACCGATTACCAATTGCTGATGACCCCGTCATCGGTAACAGGGTCCCCAACCCCACACCTCACACCTCACACCTCACACCTACTCGCTTGCGAGCCCCGCCAGCTTCATCACAGCGTTTACGTAGTCATCGCTGTTGTTGTAGTGATGGATGGCTTTGCGCTGCTGCTCGGGTGATTTACCCCAGCCGGCGCGGTCGAGGTAGTTCGCGACGCTGAAGACGGCATCGTCGAGCTGGTAGAGGTCGATGAGGCCATCGTCGTTTCCGTCGGCGGCGGAGGAGAGGTAGGATGACGGGAGAAACTGTGACCACCCGAATGCACCGGCCCATGAGCCCCGTAGCGCCAGCGTGTTCATGGTCTTGCGCATCTGAATACCATGCAGTGCCTTGAGCTGCTGCACAGCCCAGTTCACCTTGCGGTCTGCGCGCTTGGCAAGTGACTCGCGCACACTGTCGATCTTGGAGGAGTCGATCGACTTAGCCTTCATGACGAGTGCGGTGTTCGATGCGATGAACTCCGGCTCGTTGCTCAGCAACACGGATAGATACACACTGGGCACGTGGTGTTTACCCGTAACACGACCATGCTTTGTCTCAACCCAGAGCAGGGCGCCGATGATGGAAGGGGGCACACCATGAGCAGAGTCAGCCCGTTGAAGGAGGGACTTGTTCCGGTCCAGAAACTCCCGGACATTCGATACGGCCTCTGCAGACCAGTTATGTGAATAGTCGGGTTTGCTGGCGAAGTTTGTGACGTTTGAGCGGACGTACTTCTCATCGAACGACGTCATCGAATCACGAAGCAGTAGCTCAATGTAGTCTTTGTCGACCCCACGGTCGATGGCAACATCGGCAGCACGTGAAAGAGGATGCGATGAGGCGCCAGTCTTTGGTGAACGATCGTCACCATTTGAGGTGTCCTGTGTAAACGTTGCCATCGACACCACGAGTGCAACGACGGAAGTGAAAACGGTCGAGAGAAGCGGAAGCATATTCATCGGACGGGAATCTACGGTACCACTATGACAATGGTCAACACTCGAACCTTTTTGGTCGTCGCGCTCGGCTTTGCTCTGCCGCTGATGATGTGTGCTCAACCGCGTCTCCAAATGCAATCGTTGGTGGATTGGGGGGTGGTCGTACCCCGTGGGTCACTGACGAAGCAAGAGTCCGTCAAGTATCGTGTTCCGATCAAGAACACCGGAAACAAGACGCTTGTGATCTCTTCGGTACGTCCACAATGCGGATGTACAACTGCGCCCCTGGAGCGTGACACGTTGCGCCCGGGCGAAGAAACCGGAATGAACATCACGCTGACACTACCAGCTGGCAGTGGGGGGATCGATAAGTATGTCACGGTGTTCAGCAACGACTCCGCAGGAAGCCATGTTGTGAAGCTTCGGGCAGAAGTGCAGCGCCCCCTTCAGCTGTCGTCGAGCTTTCTTGGATTTAACCAGGGCTATGTCGGCGAGCCAACGCGCTCGAAGATCAAGCTGACGACGCAGGTGGACGAAGATGTGACGATCATGATCGAACCGGCAACGCCCGGTCTGACGGTCGTTGGTCCTTCAACACTCACGGCGCGTAAAGGTGTTGCGGTGCCGATCGAAGTTGAGTATGTGCCTAAAGCGTTTGGTGCGTTCAACGTTGCTCTCAAGATCAAGACAACGCTGAAAGACTACGAGGTCATCGACGTCACCGGCTACGGGATTGCTGACGCTCCGAAGAGATAATGCGTTCGTAGATAATGAAGCCGCCATCGCGATTCTTCTCGCGAAGTGTTGGCATGGTTGACCAGTTCGCCGCATCATTGATGCGGCACACAAATGTTGCCGGACGGTCGATGGTGCCGCTTATCAGCCATGGTTCCCAATCATCCACCGCGATGCCCTTGGCTGCGGAACTCAGGCGGTATGGCTTCTGCGTGTAAAAGAGATGGGCGTAGCTCTTCATGGTAAGGGGCTTTGTGTACACATCCTTGCCGCGAAGCGATGCGTAGTAGTCCAATGCAGCTCCCTGTGAGTATGCCTCAATGCGCGGAGCGACCAGCGGAAGAAACGCTGCGACGAAGAGGGCAACACTGCCGAAGAGAACGATCATGGCCGTCTGCATGGAACGACGTGAAACGACAAGCGCCCCGACGATGCCAATCAGAAGGATCAGTCCGATTAGGGGCTCGATGCCCGTCCACGAAACATCGCGCGACATCGCTTGCCGCAGAAACGCGTCACGGAACGAAGGTAGCGACAGCATCCACGCGCTATTCATAAATGCCAGAGGAACGAGCACGGCAACAGTTGTGAGAAGCACTCCGATGATCGTTACTGCCGTCTTGAGAATGACGCCCCACGTGCGTGAGCCCCGTAGCATCGCGTTGATCTGCAATGATGCGAGATATGTCAGCGGAATGTAGGCCATTGAGCTGTAGTGGACGATCTTGGTGGTGACGGCAGAGAAGACAACAAGCACAACAAAGAAGAGCGCCGTCATCCAACGACGCATGCGCTGAACGTCCGGAGCTTCATCCTGTACTGCACGAAGCCCGCCGAAAAAGAACAGCGATGCCGGATAACATCCGATCAGCAGAACAACGCTGTGATAGTACCACGGCTGCGCATGCCCGGCCTCGCCGGTTGTGAGCAGGCGCCACTGGTAGTGGATGTTCTCGAAAAGAAATGTTGGTCCGTTCTGTGCTGCGTCTATTCCGAGCCAGATCGCCGGTAGCGTCAGGGCCACGAGGCTGATGATTGTAAGATCTTTGATCGGAAATGCAATGGCGATTGACCGACGCTGCCATATCCACATCACGAATGTCGTGAGCATCACCAGTCCAAGGCCCACAGGCCCCTTCGTCATAACGGCAAGACTCGCATAAAGTCCTGCTTGAAGGGGGCGCCCCTTCCTCTCCATCTGACCCCGGATGATCTGCCAGATGGACAGAAAGATGAACAGATTGAACGTCGGATCGATGATGCCAGAGCGCGCATAGAAATGCGGCAGCAGCGTGCCGAGGTATACCATTGGCCACAAGAGTCCAAAGCTATTGCCACCGAATCGTCGTCCGATGTGATGCAGCACGAATAGTGTGATGATGCCAACGACGGCATTTGGCAGTCGCGCTGCGAACTCATTGATGCCGAACACGTGCATCGACAGTGCCTGCATCCACACGAAGAGAGGGGGCTTTTCTGTAAATGGACGGTAGTCGATCTGCATGTGCAGATAGTCGCCCGTAACGATCATCTCACGTGCACACTCGGCAAAGTTGATCTCGTCCCAGTCAAAGAGGCGCACCGCACCGAGGTACGGCACAAAGAAAAGTGCCCCGACGATGGTGATCAGGAGTTGCTGACGACGGACACCTGTGGCGTTAAGGTGAGATTTCACGGTGCAAAGATATTGACGTCGTGAACTGAGCTTGGGTGATACAACGGATGTGCGAAGTATTGAACCGATTCTCTTGCTCGGTGCAAAGTCCTCCAGACGCCATTTTCCCTGTAACCAAACCGATTAAACTCGGATTCTTTCTCCGGCGTCGAGGCGGTCCGTTAATTCGGTGCATCTTGTACCGGATGCCAAACGCGAGGGAAGAACGTTTTTTACTTTCAGTAACAGGGGGCCTGTATGGCTTCTTTAGCCCCGTATAAGGGAACATGGACTCGGCGTGAGGCAGCACATCTGCTGCGTCGGGCTACCTTCGGTGCCAGCATCGCCGAGATCGATGCTGCCGTGAAGGCTGGACTTGGCAATACTGTTACCTCACTCTTCACGCTGCTGCCAACACCCAAGCCGCCCGTGAATACTGCCGACGGGTCGAAGTGGATTCCGGATGCCGGTAAGGTGTGGACTTCCACTGCCGAGTTTTCCGATCCCAACGACTCGTCAACATCAACAGCATATGATATCCGCAAGGGGCCTGGCTTTTACAACGGCATCACGAAAACCTGGTGGTCGCAGCGGATGATCCTGAATCCGCCGTCGATCCAGGAGAAGCTGACGCTGTTCTGGTCGAACCATTTTGCCACCGAAATGAGCACCGTCCAACACTCGATTCTGTCCTTCGAGCTGCTGGCGCACTTCCGTGCGAATGCCTTTGGCAGCTTCAAGGCCCTGGCTCGACGCGCGACGTTTGACGGTGCCATGCTGCGGTACCTCAATGGTAACGTCAATACAAAGGGAAGCCCGAACGAGAATTACGGTCGAGAACTCCAGGAGCTCTTCACCATCGGTAAGGGGCCGGAGATCGCGCAAGGCGATTACACCACCTACACCGAGCAGGATGTTCGTGCAGCGGCACGCATTCTGACCGGCTGGAGAGACTTCGGTCCGCGCGATCTGGTGCTGACGGCTAACGACCAGGATCTTCGCGATAACCAGCCAAAGAATGCACCGGTCTTTCCGGACAACCCCAATGCCGTCTTTGTGCTGACGCAGCACGACACCGGCGATAAGCAGTTCTCCCAGCGGTATGGTAACCGCGTTATCAAGGGACGCAACACTGTTCAGGGGGCTATTGCAGAGGTTGATGAGCTGCTCGATATGATCTTCGAGCAGAACGCCACTGCCGAGTACCTTGTGCTGCGGCTTTACCGCTGGTTCGTCAATAGTGATGTCAGTGACGAGGTCCGCAACGATATCATCAAGCCCCTTGCCAATCAGCTACGCAACAACAGCTATAAC
>JBJTEQ010000227.1:0-5371 GCA_046092945.1 Kapaibacterium sp. (SeqCode) | reverse complement strand
ATCGCCACAGGCGAAGCTGACGACCGCTTCGACCAAGCTTTGCTCAGGGAAAAGTGCCGACATTCAGTGTGAAGTGACCGGAGGAAAGCAGCCGTTTTCGTACCAGTGGCTTCGCAACGGCCTGCTCGTTGCCAATATTGGAGAATTCTACTCGCAACGCGTCGATGAGGCAACTCGCGTATCGGTGATCGTTACCGATGCAAACGGTTGTGCCGACACAGCAAATCTTGATCTGAAGCCCTACGACTTCCAGATGACCTTTCAGCCAGCGTCTCTTACCATGCCGCAGCTGCCGCCGTGCAAGAATTCTTTTGTGCAAGAGTACACGCTGAGAAATACCGGCACCGACACGATTGTGGTCGACTCGGTAAGCTCTGGCGCTGCGATCAAGCCGACGATGCAGTTGCCGATAACCATTACCCCTGGTGCTTCGGTTAAGGTGCCGATCACGATTGCCGTTCGTGGTACAGGGACGATCCGTGACGACATTCTTTTCCTCGAAAAGAACTGTCGCTGGCGCTTCCGGACCCCAGTAACCGGACAACGGAGTCTTCCAAAGATCTTCTCGGCTCTACCAGTTGATCTCGGCACCAAGATTCTTTGCGATTCCGCTACCCCGAGGACGATCGTTCTCGGCTTCAACAATCCGACATCCTTCCCGCTGCGATTCTCTGGTGTGTATGCTAAGTCTGCAGGCTCAACCGTGGCTTTCGACAGGGCCCCCTTCGTGGTGCCACCAGGTTCTGACCGCTCGGCGGTGATCTATCTCACTTCGGCACTTCCGGTGGGAGCGTACACTGATACGCTTACGTTGACCTATGAAAGCGATGGCTGCGAAGGATCATTTACGGCTCCAATCGTGTATCGCAATTCACAAGCGAAGATTACCAATCCGGCCTCGGTGAGTTTTGATACGGTGAAGACCGATTCCAAGCCGATCGTTCGCACGATTTTTGTGTCGGCAGCAATTACTGGTGCTCCTTCGGCAACAGTGCAGTACGTTGAGATCACGGATCCGTTTGTGACATCGATGAAGCCGGGACTTGTCCTGCCGAATAACAAGACCACAAATGTTACTGTGACCCTAGATCCAAAGGATATCATTGCCGGTGGAATGCTGAAGGGCACACTCCGCTATCTGGTTGATTCCTGCGCCGCCCCTTACGATATCCAGCTATCGGCAAATGTGGTGGTCGTTGGCGTTGATGATGAGCAGGGGGCTGATGCATCACGTATCAGCGTTAGCGATGACGGTATTGTGGTGTCTGATGCACGGGGTCGTATTGATGTTTATGATCTGCGTGGACAGCTAGTTGCCAGTGGCAAGTCAGATCTCGGTTATATCCGTTTTGGCGGTCTTGCAGCGGGTTGCTACCTGGTGTCGATTCATGATGATGAGTCGTCACGCATTCGCACCACCATCACATGCGTCGTGAGGTAACGTTCAAACATGTCAACGTATTCCTTTGACTTTATCTGCGAAGTCGACATGCAGGAGGCGGACAACGCCATCAATCAAGCGATCAAAGAGATAGAGCACCGCTACGACCTACGAGGCTCCAACTGCATTGTGGAGCTGCGTCGCAACGATAAGCTCTTTCAGATCCGTGCCGACGGTGAGCACTTCGTTGCTGCGGCTCTGGAGATCGTCAAGCAGAAGATGATCAAGCGCGGCATTAGCGTGCTTGCGCTCGACGAGCAGAAGGTAGAACTTCTCGGAGGCAAGAGCGTCCGGCAGGACATTAAGCTCAAGGCCGGCTTCGACCGCGAGGAGGCTAAGAAGATCACCACTGCTATCAAGGATGCCAAGCTCAAGGTCACCACGCAGATCGTCGATGAAAAGGTGCGTGTGACCGGGAAGAGCAAAGACGACCTGCAGGCAGCTATTAAACTGGTACAGGGGGCAGATCTTGGTATTCCGATTCAGGTCGAGAATCTCCGTTAGCCCCGTACGATTGCCGATAGTTGCAGTCCTTACAATCGAACTTTAACTCGGAGTCTTTGTGGACCTGTTCCAGAAGTGTCGTGATTTCACCCGCGCTGACGATGTAAAGGCAGCCGGACTGTACCCGTATTTCCGACCCGTCGAAGAGAACGAGGGTCCGGTGGTACAGATCGAAGGCCGCAAGATCATTATGGCCGGCTCGAACAACTATCTCGGTCTGACGGCGCATCCGGAGGTGAAGGCAGCAGCGATCAACGCCATCGAAAAGTATGGTACCGGTTGTTCCGGATCGCGCTATCTCACCGGCACGATCAGCCTGCACGTTGAACTGGAAAAGCGTCTTGCCGCCTACCTCGGCACGGAGGACGTTCTGCTGTTCTCTACCGGATACCAGACGGCGCTCGGTGTGATCTCGGCACTCGTCCAGAAGGGCGAATATGTGGTTTCTGACAAGGAAAATCACGCCTGCATCATTAACGGATGTCTGCTTGCCAAAGGTGGCTTTGCCGAGTTTGTGCGCTATAAGCACAACGACATGGAAGATCTCGACCGCGTTCTTTCACGCATACCTGCTGACGCCGGAAAGCTGGTCGTTACTGACGGCGTATTCTCCGTCAGCGGCGAGCTGGTAAACCTGCCGGACCTTCTCACGGTAGCCAAGAAGCACGGCGCTCGCGTGCTCGTTGATGATGCCCACGCAACGGGCGTTATCGGCAAGGGCGGACGTGGTACGGCATCGTACTACGACCTTGTAAACGAGACCGACATGACGATGGGAACGTTCTCCAAGACGTTCGCCTCGTTAGGGGGCTTTGTAGCCGGACCAGAGCGCGTGTTGAACTACATCAAGCACCATTCTCCTGCACTCATCTTCAGCGCATCACCAACGCCGGCATCGGTTGCCTCGGCACTTGCTGCGCTGGATATTCTTGAGCGCGAACCGGAGCGTATCGATCGTCTGATCGCGAACGCCGACAAGATGCGCAAGGGATTTGCGGACATGGGCTTCCATGTAATCGACTCCGAAACGGGCATCGTTCCGGTGGTCGTTGGAGATGCGGAACTCGCCATGGTCTTCTGGAAGAAGCTCTACGATAAGGGCGTCTTCGTCAATGCCTTCATCCCGCCGGGTGTGCCGCCAAATATGTCCATGATGCGCACCAGCTACATGGCCACACACGAGGATGAGCATCTGGATGCGATCCTGAACGTGTTCCATGAAGTTGGCATCGAACTCGGCCTGCTGTCCGCGTAATACAAGCCCCTTGCCATGCAGATAACCCGATTCGAACGTGGTCTTCGCGACCGTGTTGCCATCGTAACCGGCGCCGCCGTCGGCAGCGGACGTGCATTCTGTGAACGTCTTGCCGAGGAAGGGGCTCACTTGGTCATTGCTGATCTTGCTCCTGCTGTGGAAACCGAGGAAGCAGTGCGCGCTCTCGGTGGTCAGGTGGTGAGCGTTACTGGTGACATGACGAATCCTGCAGACGTCGAGCGCGTTGTCTCCGCCGCCATCGAGCACTATTGTCGCGTTGACATTCTCGTTCATAACGTTGGGTATTATCACGAGGAACCGTTTCACTTGCTGTCATTTGAACAGTGGAAGCGCACGCTGGAGATCACGCTCGACTCGTTGTTTCATGTTGTACGGGCTGTGCTGCCGCACATGAAGAAAGAAGGATTCGGCCGCATCATCACCTTTTCCAGCGACACCGTCTGGCTAGGTACGCCGTATCTAACGCACTACGTCACGGCCAAGATGGGCGTTATCGGCTTTACCCGCTCTCTCGCTGCTGAAGTTGGTAGCTATGGCATTACCATCAACACGATAACCGTTGGCCTTACCGCCACACAGAGCGTCGGCATGTCGCCCGAAATGCGTCCGCTCCTCGAAAGCATCCTCCCTGCACAGGCCGTCCACCGTGCAGACGAACCTGAGGACATCGCCAACGTTGTGGCCTTCCTCGCCCTGCCCGCCTCAGGTATTATCACCGGCCAAACCATCAATGTGGATGGGGGAGTGGCGCGCCACTAGGTTTCAGGTTTCGGGTCACTCGTCACTGGTCACTCGTCACTCGTCACTGGTCACTCGTCACTGGTCACTCGCCACTGGTCACTGGTCACTCGTCACTCGTCACTGGTCACTAACTTTGTCGATGCTTCATCGCCCCCTTACCCTTACCGCAGTCTTCATCGTGCTGAGCGCGATAGGACTTTTTGCGCAGACCTTTCCGTATGAAGTTTTCGATACCGATCTGCCGTCTCCGGGGGTGTATCGGGAGCGGCGGGAGCGGATGCTGGCGAGCATGTCTGCGCGTACAACGGCAGTGGTGCTCTCGGCTGATGTGCGGAATCGGCAGAACGATGTCGATTACGAGTATCGTCAGAGTTCGGACATGCTCTACATGTGTGGATCACCGCGTCCGGGATCAGTGCTGGTATTGAACAAAGATGGCATTACGATCGGCAGTCGCGTGTTCCGCGAGATCCTTTTCATTCCCGAGCGGAAGCCTGATGAAGAGGTATGGCAAGGTGTTGCGATGGGTCCAGCTGAGGCGATGCAGCATCTTGGCGTGGATACGGCGATCGTGCTCAAGGACATGCGGTCGATCATGGACAGCATGCTCAAGCAGACAGATACGCTGTTTGTATCGACCCTTCCGACGCGGGCGCTCAGCGTACCCCTTGCCGGAAAGAATAACTATGCCGAGGGTGAGCTTAAACGCTGGATAAAAGAAGTCACCCCTGCCTGCATTCTGAAGACACCGATCGCTCAGCTGAAAGTCATGCGCGAGATCAAAGACACCTGCGAGCTGCGTCTGCTGCGCAAGGCCATTGAGATCAGCATGGATGGTCACCGTGCCACCATGAAGGGGGCTCGCCCGGGCATGAAGGAATACGAGCTCGAAGCGCTCATGGAGTACTCGTTCAAACGTCATGGGGCGCAGGACGTTGGGTATCCGTCGATCGTCGGCTCCAACTACAACGCCTGCATTCTGCATTACACATCGAACCGACGCACAACGGGTATCAATGACCTTGTGCTGGCGGACTGTGGTGCGGAGTATCATGGCTACACAGCCGACATTACTCGCACGTTCCCGCTGACCGGGAAGTTCACGAAGGATCAGCGCGTCATCTATGACATTGTGCTCGAAGCACAGGATTCCGGTATCGCCGCCTCTCGCGTCGGCAATCCGTTTCGCGCGCCACACTCAGCAGCCATGGCTGTTGTACAGCGCCGATTGATGGAACTTGGCATCATCACCAAGGCAGAAGAGGCACGCCAGTACTTCATGCACGGCACCTCGCACTATCTCGGACTCGATGTACACGATCCCGGCACCGGCGGCCCCCTAAAACCGAACAGCATCATCACCGTCGAGCCCGGCATCTACATCCCCGCCGGCTCCGCTTGCGACAAGC
>JBJTEQ010000226.1:0-11503 GCA_046092945.1 Kapaibacterium sp. (SeqCode) | reverse complement strand
GCCTTTAGCTGATTCTACCTGACGCTGGACAGTGGTCCAGTCATCACCGCTATTGGTCGAGTATTCAATAAACACTGTGGGCGCATTGGCCGCTGTGAACTTGATATCGACGGTCGTGCCGGAAACGAGCGTTTCGCCGCCATTCGGGGACACAACCTTTACGATGCCCGAGTCGCGATCAGCAACTCGGAAGGGGCGGGTTAGAATGTTATTCGTTGCAAACTTGTCTGTCGCAAGTTCAAGAGCCAGGCGAGCCAGATAGCTGTCGGCAGTGTCGAGTGCAACGGAGTTGAACGACACCAGCTGCGACTGCCCGGGGTCGAGCCGACCAAGGGTGGCAGTCATCGTCTTGCTGACCTTGTTATCGAGGCGCGTGAGCGAACACCGCACCGTGGCACCGGTCACCGACCGTGTTCCAAAATTCTTGACGACAGCCGACGGCGTAAAGCTCTGCTTAGTGATCACCGTTGCGCCGTTGATCGGCATGCGGATGTCGATCACTGCAAGATCTGTATCCTTTTGCGATGGTTCCGGCGTGTTACAGGCGGTATTGGCCAGAACGCGATTGAAGAGCGAGGCAACGCGTGGATGGAGCTGCAGTTCCGTGCCCTGGTTTTGCAAGTGGCAATAGCTCATGATCGTCCCGCGGCGCGCCTTCGTACCTGCGTAGCAGCCGCCTTCGGCATTCCAGCACGAATCAATCGGAGGATTCCATCCGCAGTTGTGCGTGTGCGATGAACCGATGTTGTGTCCGAGCTCGTGCGATGTTACATCCACATCCCACTGATATCCGGGTGCCGGAAAGTTGACGCGTCCGTCAACGCCGGAGACGTTGAATCCATATCCGCCACACAAAACACCAACCCATGCCAGACCGCCACCACCTTCGCCGGAGATGAGGCATGTAACACTGCGGTTAACGTGCTGCATGTTGGCACTCCAGTGCTCGCGGACCTTACCCAGCTTCTCACCAATATCGCCGGGATACGGATCGGTTGACGTCCACACGCGCAGATATGGGACACGGATGATCACATTCGCATCACGCGAAAAGACCATGGCATCAGCGGCAATGATGGCAATCGCTGATGTAGCCGCCGTCGCAAGGTTACTACCGAGATTCTTGTAGAACGAGAACGTACAGTCAAGAGCCAGCTGCAGAGTTTTACGCGTTGCATCGAGTGGTTCTTCCTCAGCCCCCTTCACGCGTTCCCATGATGAGACCATGGCAAGAATCGAGTCGGACTGACGCTGATAGTTCGGCAATGTTTCTGCGTGACAGTCACGCGGAGTGCCCATTCCTGGGGTGACCTCATACACGACATGCGTGGCGATGCGTCCTTCGATCACCGTGTCGGGAGAGATCAGGTAGCGCCTCTGTCCATCGGGCTCTGGTACATCGATGATACCCACAACGTGCGTCGCGAAAGCCGCAAGAAACACCGATGAGCCAGGGATACCGTCGATACTTCCACGAAACAGTCCGTGTGCCGGCAGGTCATGCACCACTTCACCCTGCGCTGTGCGGTTGACGAGAACTGCATCGTGGTTGAATAGCCGAAAGCCCGCTCCGGTTATCGACACCACACGCCCCTGCAGGGGAAGGCGCAACGTCACGGGTGCATCCGGACGCAATGCTTCGACGATCCCAACGGGAGGCGTAACGAGCGATGCTCCCTTGGGAAGGGGCTCGAGCGACCGCAATCGGTCCACACTCGTTGGAGTGAATGACAATTGTGCCAGCGCCAGCATTGGCAGCACCAACGGCATTACCAGCACAAGAATTCGGAACATCAACGGCATTGCGTACCTCGTTACGGAAAAGTGCTGACAAAATACCCCCACGGAGTCTGATATTTGAAGATGATTTCGCTCTTCGATCCGCCCTCCGACGCTGCAGACCGTATCCTTGAGTTGCGTCGGCAGATCCAGCATCATGACCGGCTGTATTACGCAGAAGCGCAGCCCGAGATCTCCGACCGGGAATACGATCTGCTCCTCGATGAGCTTGTTCGCTTGGAACGGGAACACCCCGACCTACTAACACCAGACTCGCCCTCACAACGGGTTGGTGGCGCGCCGATCGGCACCTTCGAAACGATCACCCATGCCGTGCCGATGCTATCGCTTGCCAACACATATTCCCGTGAGGAAGTCGAGGACTTCGATCGTCGGGTACGTCAGGCATTGGAGGGGGCTTCTCCGCGCTATGTCTGCGAACTGAAGTACGACGGTGTGGCAATGTCGCTCACCTACGAAAACGGACTGCTGGTTCAGGCAGCCACGCGCGGGGATGGTCAAACAGGCGATAACGTCACCGCCAACGTCAAGACCATTCGTGCTGTGCCCCTTCGCCTTGAACACCCTACGATACAGTCGGCCACAGTGCGGGGTGAGGTCTATATGCTCACTGAGACCTTCCTGGAAATCAATCGTCTTGCCGAATCAAAGGGAGAAAAGACCTTTGCCAATCCACGCAACCTCACCGCCGGCACACTGAAGCAGAAGGATCCGAAGGCCGTTGCAAAACGTCGACTGGAGTTTGTTGCCTACTGGATGGACAGCCAGGACACAGCGCTGGAGGATCACTCTTCGAATCTTCGACTGCTGCACGACATGGGGCTTCCTACGTCGCCGGCAACGGCCGTCTGTGAATCGGTCGACGAGATCCTCGCGTTTCTTGCCGAGTGGGATGAACGCCGATTCGACCTGCCATTTCAGATCGACGGCGTCGTGATCAAGGTTGATTCCCTTCGTCAGCAGTCCGAGCTCGGCTCCGTTGCCCGCTCGCCCCGATGGGCGATCGCCTACAAGTACGAAGCGACGAAGGCACAGACCATTCTCGAAGACATAACGCTTCAGGTTGGCCGAACTGGTGTAGTCACTCCGGTGGCAGAGCTCCGTCCAACACTGCTTGCGGGGTCGACGATTTCACGGGCGACTCTTCATAACGAAGATTATGTTCACGAACTCGACCTGCGCATTGGCGATACGGTGATCATCGAGAAAGGGGGCGATGTGATCCCCAAGGTCAGCGCAGTGGTGTCCGAGCTACGTCCTGCCAATGCCCAGGCGTGGCACATGCCCCCTACCTGCCCATGTCCGCGGCATTCCCACATTCACCGGCCTGAGGGAAATGCCCAGTGGTTTTGCAATGATGCACAGTGCCCATGGCAGCTTCGCCGCATGCTAGAGCACTTTGCATCGCGCGATGCAATGGATATCGACGGTCTTGGTGAGAAGGCGATCGAGCAGTTCATCGATGCCGGACTTCTGACATCGATCGCTGATATCTATCGACTGGATCAGCGTGCTGATGACATCCTTGCCCTTGAGCGATGGGCTCCGAAGAGTCTTCAGAAACTCACCGACGGCGTTAACGCCAGCAAGGCACAGCCCTTTGAGCGCGTGCTGTTTGCTCTGGGCATCCGCTTCGTTGGCGAGGGCGTAGCCAAGATCCTTGCCCGCAATCTCCGTTCAATCGATTCACTGCTGAGCGCGACACATGAGCAGCTTACCTCCGTTAACGAGATTGGCGATGCAATTGCCGAATCCGTCATTGCCTATATGGCCGAGGATGATAATCGGGAATTGATCGCATCGCTGCGCAATGCGGGATTGCAGATGGAGTCGCACGAGCATGTTGTCACTAGCAGTGAGTTTGCCGGCAAGACGTTTGTCTTTACGGGAGAACTCACGCGCATGACGCGTCGAGAGGCCGAAGAATCCGTCGAGAAGCGCGGCGGCAAGGCCTCCGGCTCGGTGTCGAAGAAGACGAGCTATGTTGTAGCTGGCGAGGCCGCCGGGAGCAAGCTTGAAAAAGCCCGCGTTCTTGGAGTAGCAGTTATCAGCGAGGACGAGTTCCTCGCTATGATCACGAGCCCAAGTTCCAGTTGATGTTGACGATGAGCTGATTTCGCAGCTGAGTGGCCGGACCCGTTGTACCGTCAGTGCGCAGCACCGGAATGCGGTCGTCATAGAACACGTCGGAAAGCCAGGAAATGTTCAGCCAGCTGTTGACCTTCATGTTCACGGCGTTTTCGAGTGTCACAACCCAGAGGTCAGGGGTTTCGTACGGCATGAAGCCGTTGAACCGTGTTCGCAGAGTAACGTTTGTGAACATTTCCCAGTCGATGCTGGCATTTACAACGGCACCGAGAGAGGTCTTGGATCGCTCACCCGGGGCCAGACCAAACGCACCGCTTCCCGATGCTATACCTGCAGCACTGATCCGGTCATCGGAACCAAATGTTGAACGCGATGAGAGAGGGGCGGCTAGGATCTTCACCTGCGACATGGGCCGGAGCTCCGCACCCAGGGCAGCCGTCAAGAAGGCCGGCGCGAAGAAACTGGAGATGAGCTTCGGATTGCCAAGTGAATCGAGTGCGCCGTAATTAAAACCATCAACGAACTGCGACCGAAGGTCGATAAAGCCCGTGAACCGGTACCAGTCGGAAGTGTTATGCGATGCACGTGAGCTTAAAATGATGCGGTCATCCGACTTCTGAATGGCCTGCTTCCCCTGGCGCACGAGGCCATAGCCGAGTTGCATCTCATTGTCGAGGTAGAACACCGAGTCAGTGTAATCGTATGACGCCAGACAATTAAGCGCCACACTGATGGCATCCTGGCCGCCCCCTGTCCAATTCGTCAGCTGGACGGATGTGAAGCCAACGCCAAACTTGGTGTACCAAGTCCACGGTCCGGCTGCAGCCTTGTTGGCGGGAATTCGACTCAATGAGTCGACCGTAAGCTTTGCATCAACCTGGGCAAGAAGTGTTGACGTCAGCACCAGAGTAAATATCGCAGCAAGGGAAAGCTGACGTGTCATGTGCAGATCCGATGGAATGATGAAGACCTGCAAATGTATGCCGATGTGCGCGGACAGGTATAACTTCGCACCCGGAAGTGCGGGATAATGTTGTTCCTGACTACCACATCACCACAGCAGCATGACGAGTACCCAGACCGCGCCCCTTCCCATCGCTATCCGCCTGCATGCCGAACCCACTGCATCAACCGAGGGCATCGGCATTGCAATGATCGACAGCGACTTCGTTGCACATCCTGACCTTGTTCAGCCAGTCAATCGCATCATACGATACGTCGATGCTGTAGAGCAGACGGAGTCGGCAACGGCACCGGCTATTGCCGCAGCACGACATTGGCATGGCACCATGACGGCGTGCACAGCGGCGGGGAATGGATATCGTTCACGTGGACTATACACCTCGCTGGCACCGGACGCCAAACTGGTACTCATCCGCACGATGAATGAGGCGGGTCGCGTACCAACATCCTGCATTACGTGGGCACTCGAATGGATCCGAGACAATGCCGCCGCGTATGGCATTCGCGTGGTGAACATCAGCGTGTACGCCGATGAGTTCGATCAGACTCTCGACCACCCCGTCAATGCCGCCGTCGAAGAGCTCGTCCGCCAGGGCATTGTTGTGGTGACCGCCGCCGGCAACAATCCTCTTGCTCCCATCCGGCCGCCTGCTGCAGCACCGGGAGCGATCACTGTTGGTGGTCTGGACGACCGGAACACGATGACGGCTCGTGATAATGACCTGTATCCTTCGACCTTTGGCACGACGATTCTTGGCATTCAGAAGCCCGAGCTCATCGCCCCGGCTATCTGGCTGGCAGGCCCCCTGATGTCCGACTCGCCCCAGCAACGTATGGCATCGGCCCTTTATGCCATGGATGCCCTCGACGATGAGCTCCTTGTGGAGTTGGCACCGCGTCTAGTGGTGAGTGCTGGGCTGCCTGCTACTACCTGGGACGTCTCCACGGTTGCGCAGCTACGACAGCTCATTGCCGACACTATCCGAGTGGAGCAGCTGGTAAGCCCCTTCTATAAGCTCGTCGATGGCACCTCGTTTGCCGCTCCGATCGTCAGCAGCATCGTTGCGCAGCTGCTTGCCCACGATGAATCACTAACGCCCGAGCAGGTCAAGACGATCCTCGTGGAAACAGCTCGCCCCCTACCGGAGATCGACCCCGAGAGGCAAGGGGCTGGCATGGTCGATCAGCCGGGGGCAGTGGCCCGAGTGCTTCGGAGCCGTAGTTTTGCGGGATGATACGCATACTCCTGCTTCTTGCCCTGACGGCCGCCACTGCGGCTGCCCAAGTTTCCACGACAGCCATTGACGGACTGCGCGAAAAGCGCATGCCGTTTGTTGCCTTCGTCAACTGCACGGCGGTGCCTTCTCCGGGCACGAAGATCGACTCAGCCGTGATCATTGTACGCGGTGAACGCATCGTGTCGGTGGGACGCGGCTTAGCAATCCCCCCTGGCGCTGATGTCCGTGATCTGCGCGGCGCTTGGGTGTATGCCGGCTTCATTGAGCCCTTCCTGCCGGTGTCAGCACTGGGTCAGGCCAAGGATGCCAGCGCTGGCGGTGCGCGGTGGGAAGAAGATGAAAGTCCCGTCACGCCGCGTCAGCAGGGCGCTCACTACTGGAACCAGGCCGTGCGTCCGGAGCGTCGCGCATCAGATGCTCTGACGATCTCCCCCGATGCTGCCAAGGAGTGGCAGAAGCTTGGATTTACGGCAGCCGCAACCGTATCAAATGACGGAATCTTGCGTGGCAGTGCAGCATCGGTTTTGCTGCGTGCCGGAACGGCATCGGAGACGATCATTAACGACGGAGTTTATCAGGCACTGTCGTTTACCAAGGGTTCATCCAAGACGCCATATCCATCCTCTCAGATGGGCTCGATCGCCCTTATCCGTCAGGCCTTCTACGATGCCGACTGGTACGGCCGCGCCCATGCAATGGCGGCACGGGGCTCCATGCAGCGTCCACCGGAATTCAATCACTCGCTGGATGCCCTTCGCACAGAAGTCACGGCGAAGACGCCGTTTGTTTCGGAGTGTATCGACGAGCACGATATCAGTCGATGGAATCGCATTGCCAAGGAGTTTTCTCTTTCGATGCTCATGAAGGGTACGGGGACAGAATTCCGCCGTCTCAGCATGATCGCCAAGATCAAGCCCGACATGATCCTGCCGGTCAACCTGCCTAAGGTTCCGGATGTGCGCGATGCCAACGGTGCCTATGAGATCGGCCTGTCAGACCTGATGACGTGGTACTGGTCGGCCGATAATGCCCGTTTGCTCGATTCCGTTGGCGTGCGGTTTGCCTTTACGACCGATGGTCTGAAGGACCGGTCAGCATTCCTTGGTAATGTTCGCGAATGCGTTCAGCGTGGACTCCGTCCGGACGTTGCGCTTGCTGCGATGACGACCGAAGCAGCTCGCATTGCCGGCCTGGCCGATCGCGCCGGAAAGATCGAGCAGGGCTACTACGCCAACTTCGTGGTCATGTCGAAGCCGATCTTCGAAACCGGCAGTGAGATCCGTGCCGTCGTGGTTGCGGGTGCCGAGAATACCATGTACTTCCCTGCCGACGTTGATCTGCGTGGACACTGGACACTGTCGTCATCAGGCCTGCCAGGGGGCAAGGCACTGCGCGCTTCGATCACCGGCACCGCAGAAAACCCGTCACTCGAGGTGCGCCGGGATTCCGTTACGCTGCCGTCAACGCTCTCACTGCAGAGTCGGCGCATCTCCTTCACTGTCACTACCGACACTGTTGGCCTCAAGGGCACGGTCCGCGCGGCTTCGCTTGCAGATAGCGTGATGATCACCGGAGAGATGATCCTGCCGAACGGCACCATGGCGTCCTTCGTGCTGCGACGCGACTCATTGCTTCGCGACGCCAAGAAGTCTGAACCCGCCGTTGCCGGTGCACGCCAGCGCAAGCCCCTTCCGATGCTCGCTCCATTTGGACCATTTGGTCTCGAAGGTCAGCCGAAGCAGCTGAGCGTTGTTCTCAAGAACGCGCGTGTTTGGACCTCTGGTCCGAGCGGAATTCTCGACAGCACAGATGTGGTGATCCGCGATGGAAAGATCGCCGCTATTGGTAAGGGGCTCACAGCCGATACAACAATCGACTGCACCGGTATGCAGATCACGCCGGGTATCATCGACGAGCACTCCCACATCGCGATCAGCCGTGGTGTGAACGAAGGTACACATGCAGTTACGACGGAAGTGCGCATTGGTGACGTCCTCAACCCCGATGATGTAAACATCTACCGACAGCTGTCCGGCGGGGTCACCTCCACGCACCTTCTGCACGGCTCGGCCAACCCGATGGGTGGACAGCTTCAGTACATCAAGACGCGCTGGGGAGCCGATGCCGAAGATCTCAAGGTCGAAGGCTCGGTACCGACGGTCAAGTTCGCTCTCGGTGAAAACGTCAAGCAGGCCAACTGGGGAGACCGCTACACAGTGCGATATCCACAGACCCGCATGGGTGTGGAGGAGATCATGCGCGATGCCTTCCGCACAGCGAAGGAGTACGAGCGTGATCTGCGTGCCAACGACCCAACGAAGCCCGTGCGCCGGGACCTGCAGCTGGATGCTCTGGTGGAGATCGCCAACAGCAAGCGCAACATTCACTGTCACTCCTACGTGCAGAGCGAGATCCTGATGCTTATGCGCCTGGCCGAAGAGTTCGGATTCCGCGTTCACACCTTTACGCACATCCTCGAAGGCTACAAGGTGGCCAAGGAAATGGCCAAGCATGGAGCTCGCGCTTCATCGTTCGCTGACTGGTGGGCGTACAAGTTTGAGGTGTATGACGCTATTCCGGAAAGTCCGGCGATCATGCATGAGCAGGGCGTTATGGTGTCGATCAACTCCGACGATGCCGAAATGGCCCGACGTCTGAATCAGGAAGCTGCGAAGAGCATTAAGTACGGTGGTGTTTCCGAGGAAGACGCGCTAAAGTTCGTTACGATCAACGCCGCCAAGCAGATGGCCATTGATCAGCGTCTTGGCAGCATCGAAGTTGGCAAGGATGCCGACGTCGTCGTCTGGACCGGCAACCCGCTGTCGAACATGTCACGCGTTGAGCGCACGTTCGTTGACGGACGTCAGTACTTCGCCCGTGATGTTGACCAGAAGCTGCGCAAGCGCGATGCAGAACTTCGCGCCTTCCTCGAGCAGGAAGCCATCACTGCTATTGGTCAAGGTGCAGCATCAACCTCTGCCGGACGTGGTCCACGCCGAGAGTATCACTGCGACACGGCTGACGACGAAGTGGCCGGCAGCGCTCTGGATCGATGAAACTGCTCGACCTCGAGACTATTAGCGCTTCGGTCACGGCCCGAGCGTTTATGGCTGCTGAGCCCCGTTTGACGAGTAGGTTCCGGACGCAATCCGTAACACCGGCATTCTGTGCGCAGCGGTCCTTGCAGGGGGCTTCTCGGGGCCGACTGCGAGAGCTCATTACTACATCGATGATCCCTCTGGAGCTCTCAGACTCACAGCAGACATCGCTCGAGAAGATCTCTCTACAAACATCTGTTGTTGTGGCCACCGGACAGCAGATCGGCATGCTCGGCGGTCCGATGTACACGCTATACAAGATCCGCACTGCCGTTGCCGAAGCACGTCGCATTGAGTCGAGTCTTGGCGTCCCCGCGGTAGCCGTGTTCTGGCTTGAAGACAACGATCACGATGCAGCAGAAGCCGCGCACCTTACCCTGCCGGGCGAGAACTCACTGCCGACGTCTGTTTCCGTATGGGAGAATGACCAGCAACGTCTGCCGGTGAGTATGCGTTTGTGCGACACGGACATGCAGGAGCACGTGGCCCGGGTGAGCACGCTTCTTGCCGGTCCAATGCAGGAGGTAACGCAGCAACGCATCCAGCAATGCTGGACCTCTGGCACCTCATGGGGCGATGCCTTCATGGCAATGCTAGCCCCCTACCTTCAGCAATGGGGCGTGCTCGTTGTTCGAGCCAGTGAGGTAATCCGCTCCGGTATGCATCAACCGCTGGTAATGATGGAGGTTGAGAAAGGGGCTATCACCGACGCACTCCGAGCAGGAACGGCCGAATGCGAGAGCGTTGGACTCGGAGTGCAGGCGCAGGTGCCGGAGTTCGGGTTCTTTGTGATCGACAATAATGAACGCCGACGTCCAACGCGCACTGAACCAGGACTCGCAGAGCGAGCTCAGAACAGCTCTGATGCGTTCAGTCCTTCCGTGCTGACGCGTCCACTCGTGCAGGATGCACTATTGCCAACGGTGATGAACGTGCTTGGCGCAGCAGAGCTGGCCTACCATGCTCAGCTATCCGAGGCATACTCAGCATGCGGTATCGAGCAGCCAGTTGCGGTGATGCGTCACGGTGCAACACTCTGCACGCCCAAGGTCCAGCGACTTCTCTCCAAGTCCGAAACAACTGTTGAATTCTATCTCCGCCCATGGTCCGACATCGAGCGCTCACTCGCCGATGCCCTGACGCAGGAGATGTTCCCTGACGCAGAGCAGCGCGCTGCATCAGTAGCATCGCTGCTGGCCCCCTACCGAGTTGCAGCAGAGAGTACAGATACCACGCTCATTGCAACCGTAGAATCGCAGCGTGCCGGCATTACGGCTTCACTCGAGGCACTTGAGGGAAAGATCCGTGCTGCAGCCAAGCGACGTAATGCCAGTGTAGTCGACCGAGCAAAGACGATCCACGCCTCGGTGATGCCGAATGACACCCTTCAGGAGCGCGTCTATCCGCTAGCCCTATGGGAAGCGCAGATCGGCATCGATGGCATCATCGCGGCACTTGATGTGTTCGATGCCGTCGGAGCCGGGCACCACTGTCTCATCGACCTTCCTGCAGGTCATGCCTCCGCGTAAGAGACTGCGCATTGGAGTTGTCGGCGGCGGCATCGGTGGCCTTGTGGCCGCCATCCAGCTTGCCGCAAAGGGTCATGCCGTTGACCTCTTCGAACAGGGCGAGCGCGTTGGTGGTAAGCTGAACAGAACGATCCTTGATGGAAGCACCTTCGAGACCGGACCGACGCTGGTGACGATGCCGTTTGTGCTTGACGAGGTCTTTGCCTCGGTTGGGGCAAAGCGCAGTGACTACATCACGCTCCTGCCGGTAGATCCGGCGTGTCAGTACCGCTGGACCGATGGGTCGCGCCTTGACCTGCCATTCTCACACGAGGACGTCATCACCGCCATCGAGCAGTTTTCACCGGGTCAGGGGGCTAGCGCTCGCGCCTATCTTGACCATGCCAGAGAAGTCTATGAGCTGACGAAGGACATCTTCATCTTCGGCGAATTCGACGGACTTGGAGAATTCTTCAAGCGTCGAAATCTGCCACTTCTCCCATCGCTGTCAAAGCTGCGTCCATTTTCGACGCTGCACGATCATAACCAATCGACCTTCAGCGACGCACGCCTTGTGCAGCTCTTCGACCGATTTGCAACGTATAACGGCTCTTCGCCGTTTCGTGCGCCGGCCACCTTGATGGTGATCCCCTGGGTAGAGATCGGCTTTGGCGCATGGTATCCGAAAGGGGGCATGCACGCCATTGCCGATGGACTGGAGCGTTTGGCCCGAGAGGTTGGCGTTCGGATACATCTGCAGACCGGCGTTGCGCGCATCCATGTTGACCGTAGCGCAGTGAGTGCTTTG
>JBJTEQ010000225.1:0-5384 GCA_046092945.1 Kapaibacterium sp. (SeqCode) | reverse complement strand
GGTTACCGGAAGCGCGCTTCTTGGTTTCGGCAGACTCTGCAAGGTAGGTGATGGTAACGCTGGCCGACGTTGCCTTTGTCACGCCGTGACAAGTAAAGCTACCGACAGCAGTTGCTGTGACTACACTGCGTCCGTCCTTGGTAGAAACCTTGACGTCCTTGAGTGACTTGATATCGAAGGTGATCGTTGGGTACTTGGCCGCATCAAGCCACATGGCATCGTACATGTGCTCGTCACGCTTGCTGTTTGCCGTTTTCATCGTCATCACAGCTACGTCGATCTTTCCGCTCGTAGCTTCAAGGTTCGCCGCATCAAGCGAAAAGGCGCCCTGCACGCCGTCAGCTGTGCCGTTGATCTTTTCAACTGGAGCTTCTGATACGAACTCGATGGCGTTCTTGCCGACTGCATTGTTCAAGGTGTACTTCTTAGCACCGCCGGCAGCGCCAGGAATAGAAGTGGCTGTTACGAGCGTGGTAGCGGCAACAAGGGCCGAGAGACTTAATAGGAGTGTTCGCATGATGAAACTCTTTCGAATTGTGAATGTGATGTGGCTAATTGTGTGTTGCACCACGCAATTTACAGACAACACCGGTAAGTATTGCACAGGCATCGTGAATTTCCTGCTCCGTCGTTAACGAGCTTACTGAGATCCGAACGGCAGCACGAGACTCCGCGGCGGACCGCCCCATGGCCAGCAGCACGTGCGACGGCTGCTGACTGCCCGAAACGCAGGCGCTCCCGTTGGAAACGGCTACGCCGGCAATGTCCATAGACTGAATAATTGCCTCACCATCGATGCGATCCGCATCGAGGAACGAAACATTCAGAATGTGCGGGAGAGCCCCCTCCAATGGAGTGTTGAAGCGAACATCTGGAATGGTGCTCTGGATGAGAATCCGAGCCAAAGCGATGCGTTCACGCATGAGCGTTGTGCGCTCGTCCATCGCTGCGATAGATGCCTTCACAGCTGCGGCGAAGCCGACGATGAGCGCAACAGGCTCAGTACCGGCCCGGCGATTGCGTTCCTGACCGCCCCCTTGCTGATGAGCCTTGAATTCGATGCCCTTGCGGATGAACATCGCTCCCACACCTTTGGGTCCATGGATCTTGTGCGCCGAGATCGTCAGGAAGTCCACGCCAAGCTGCTGCACGTCGATCGGAATCTTTCCGAAGGACTGCACGGCATCGCTGTGAAAGAACGCTTGCTCAGCAGACCGGCGCAGTTCGGCAAGGGGCTGAACTACGCCCGTCTCGTTGTTACCATGCATGAAGCTGATGAGAACATCCGGACGGTTTACTGCGTTAAGCAAGGCGGGATTCACGAGCCCCCAATCATCAACAGGAATGATCTCGACAGGAGTGCCTGCAGCAAGCTCGGCCTCTGCCGGATGGAGCACAGCATGGTGTTCCGTGGCTCCAACGGCTAGTCGCGATACGAGGTGCGACTCATGCAGCGCAGTCTTGATGATCGTATTATTCGACTCCGTGCCTCCGCTGGTAAAGATGATCTCGGCCGGATGGGCATTGAGTGCTGAAGCTATGGTTGTTCGCGCGGACTCAACGGCTACGCGGGCCCTGCGGCCGATGGCATAGATGCTCGAAGCATTTCCATAGTCCTCACGGAGCCAGGGAAGCATTGCCTCGAGGACGTGGTCATCGATGCGCGTGGTAGCGCTGTTGTCGAGATAGATCATAAGGCTCGTCCGAATCCCTTGTAGAGATCGAACCTGGCACTGTAGAGGACGATGTTCAAGTGCTCGTCGCGAAGCGTGCCCCCTGAAGGAGACAGGTAAAACGTACCAACGCGATCGGTGATCGTTTTTGAGAGAACACCACCGCCATCGACATAGAAGTTGAGGATTTTGTAGCCGAGATGCTCCGATGCACTCGCGGCTTGCGCGAGCAGATTTTCAGGCGTGTAGAGGTGAAGATCCGGTTCCATGAGTTCAGTTGACGACGATGGGGTGAATTCCGTTCGTTGAGCCTCGAAAATAACCAGTAATTTTGCCCTTCGCGGCCAGATGCCGGCACGATGGCTGTGCCTCGTACGTCAATGGCCCATCTCTTCACCAACTGATACTACGTCATGCTCAAGTTTCTGCAGTCGCTCATTGGCGGATCCAAACACGAAAAGGACGTCAAAGAACTGCGGCCGATCGTCGATCAGATCAACGCTTACTTTACCCAGCTATCGTCACTCTCTGACCAGGAGCTTCGTGCCAAGACTGACGAGTTTCGTCAACGGGTTGTTGATGCAGTGGCCGACCTACGGGCTGAAGCTGAAGAGATCCGCGAGCGTCTTCGCACCGACCTTGGGATGGACCACACTGAGCGATCGAACCTGTACGCTCGCCTCGGCGCGAATGAGCGGGAACAGTTCGAGGCAACGCAGCAAGAGCTCACGGATATCCTCCCAGAGGCCTTTGCCGTTGTCAAAGATGCCTGCCGACGACTTGTGGGGCACAAGTACCTCGTGGTCGGCACCGAGCAAACATGGGACATGGTTCCCTACGATGTTCAGCTGATCGGTGGCATTGTGCTCCACCAGGGCAAGATCGCCGAGATGGGTACGGGTGAAGGCAAGACGCTGGTTTCCACGCTTCCACTGTACCTGAATGCTATTGCTGGTCGTGGTGTACACCTGGTTACCGTCAACGATTACCTCGCCCGACGCGACCGCGAGTGGATGCGACCGGTCTTCGACATGCTCGGTGTTTCTACCGGCTGTATCCAATCGGATATGCGTCCGGAAGAACGCAAGAATCAGTATGGGGCTGACCTGACGTGGGGTACGAATAACGAATTCGGCTTCGACTATCTGCGCGATAACATGGTCACCGATCCGCAGGATATGGTGCAGCGTGGACACTGGTTTGCCGTCGTTGACGAAGTCGACTCAGTGTTGATCGACGAGGCCCGCACGCCCCTTATCATCTCGGGTCCGGTCACAGCCGGCTCTACCGAAACAGCCTTCGTCGAGATGAAGCCTCGCGTGCAGCGTCTCGTTGATGCCCAGGCCCGCTTTGTGAACAGCATCGTTGCCGAAGCAGAAAAGCTGCTTGCAACCGGCTATAAGGAAGACCGCACGAACGCCGGCGTGAACCTGCTGCGGGCTAACCGCGGCATGCCGAAGCAGAGCAAGCTCCTGAAGATGCTTCAGGAACCGGATGCGATGAAGCTTCTCCGCGACACGGAGCTGGACTATCTGCGCGACCAGGGTCAGCGCATGAACATCATCGATCAGGAACTCTACTTCACCGTCGACGAAAAGAATCACCAGATCGACATTTCCGAAAAGGGGCGCGAACTGCTCACCTCTTCGCAGGAAGACCCCGAGATGTTTGTGATCCCGGACATCGCTTCGCAGATGAGTGCGCTAGAGGGCGACCCCGCTGTGACCGCCGAAGAAAAGACGCTCAAGCGCGATGAGTTGATGCGGGTATTCTCCGACCGCTCAGATCGTATTCACATTGTCAACCAGCTCCTGCGCGCATATACGCTGTATGTGCGTGATGACGAGTACGTTGTCCAGGACGGCAAGATCAAGATCGTCGATGAGTTTACGGGGCGTATCCTCGAAGGGCGCCGCTATTCTGACGGACTTCACCAGGCCATAGAGGCCAAGGAAGGCGTGTTCGTTGAGCAGGACACGCAGACCTTTGCCACGGTGACTCTGCAGAACTACTTCCGCCTCTATCATAAGCTTGCCGGTATGACCGGAACGGCCGAGACGGAAGCAGCTGAATTCTGGCAGATCTACACACTGGACGTTGTTACTATCCCAACCAATCGTCCGATCCAGCGCAAGGATCTCGATGATTTCGTCTACCGCACCAAGCGCGAAAAGTACAACGCCGTTGTCGAGGCCGTACAGGCCGAGCTTGCCGCCGGACGTGCCGTGCTTGTGGGTACCACAAGCGTGGAAGTCTCCGAGCTCCTCAGCAAGATGCTCAAGCGGGCAAACGTGAACCACAACGTTCTGAACGCCAAGCAGCACCAGCGCGAGGCAGAGATCGTTGCCAACGCCGGGAAGAAGGGCGCCGTGATGATCGCCACGAACATGGCCGGCCGGGGAACGGACATCAAGCTCGATACAAATGTGAAAGAGTCAGGGGGCTTGGCGATCATCGGTACCGAGCGCCACGAAGCGCGCCGCATCGACCGTCAGCTTCGTGGTCGTGCCGGACGTCAGGGCGATCCGGGATCATCGCAGTTCTTCATCTCCCTCGAGGATGATCTCATGCGTCTCTTCGGCGGCGAGCGCATCGCCGCAGCCATGCAGCGCATGAAGGTCCCCGAAGGCGAACCGATCCAAAGCGGCATTGTCACCAAGGCCGTTGAGAACGCTCAGAAGAAAGTCGAAGGCAACAACTTCGGAATCCGCAAGCGCCTTCTCGAATACGACAACGTAATGAATCAGCAGCGCGAGGTGATCTACGATCGTCGACGTCATGCCCTGATGGGCGAGCGTCTGCGCAGCGAGATCCTCGAGTACGCCAGCGAGCTCTGCGAGATGTGGTATGACGAGCATCATCCGTCGAATGATCACACCTCGTTCATGAACACGATCCGCGCCAAGATGCTCTGTGAGCCGAATGTGACGGAGCAGAGTTTCGCTTCGGACAGCAAGGAGCAGACGATGGAGCGCGTCATGGAGGCCGTTGTCGATTTCTACGACCGCAAGGAAGCCATGCTCGGACACGACTTCATGTCGCAGCTCGAGCGTGTTGCCGCCCTGCGCGCCGTTGACGATGAATGGCGCGAGCATCTGCGCGTAATGGACGACCTTAAGGAAGGGATCTACCTTCGGGCCTATGGTCAGAAGGACCCGATCCTGGAGTACAAGCAGGAATCGTATCGTGTGTTCCTTGAGCTGCTCACACAGATCAACGAAGCAACTGTCTCGTTTGCCTTCAAGTACTTCCCGCAGATCGCCGAACGGCCAAGTCAACAAGCCCCTTCCCGTCCAGCAGCAACAGCTGTTCCATCGGTAACAACCTCAACGCCTACACGTCAGCTACGGTTCTCGCATCCAAGTGCGACAACAAGCACAACGCTTGGTACCGACCCGAACGCTTCCGACGGTTCTGCCGGTTCAACAACGATTCGCAACGTCGGCCGCAAGGTCGGACGCAACGAACCATGTCCATGCGGCTCTGGCATGAAGTTCAAATCATGTCACGGGGCGAGCGGAGCAACAACGTATCCGGCCTAATCCGTAGGAGCCTGCACGCGGTCTCCCTCGCGCAGTTTCTCGGCTGGATGCTGGATTACACGGTCGCCCTCGCTGAGGCCGGAGGTCACAGATGTCATCTCTGCGTTGCGTGCGCCAAGCGTCACGGTGCGCCGACGTAGCGTCCCTGCATCGATGACGAGCACATACT
>JBJTEQ010000224.1:0-4924 GCA_046092945.1 Kapaibacterium sp. (SeqCode) | reverse complement strand
GTAGCTGCTGCGAATGGGAGAGTTGCAGACCAAGGTTTGTGGCAAAGGGATCGGCCACGGAGAACCGCGTGTAGCCGAAACGCACCTCGGCCCGACCCTGCATGCGGTCTCGGACAACATATTGCCCCCTTCCATAGAGCGTAAAACCACCCTTCGTTGTAAGGTCGGTGGTTACTTCCGCGTCTACGTAATCGCTGATCGCAAAGTAATAGCCGAGGTTCTGTAGAACTACTCCGCGATCTGCCGTCACCACCGGTGACGGCACAATGATCCCCGAGCGCCGTCCGTGCTCGATGGGGAAGTACATGCCTAGCGGAAGGGCGAAAATGGGAATGTCGTCGACATACCAGATAAGGGGATCTAGGAAGATCTTCTCGTTGGCGACAACCTTCATCTTGGGTGATGTGAAGTAGAAGTGCGGGTGTGGCGCGTCGCACGTGGTGTAGCATCCGCCGTCGATATAGGCCGTTTTTTCGTCGATACGTTTGATGGCCGATCCATAGTAGTACCCACCGTCAACCGACGTTTCGCCGAATTCCACGCGGCCCTTGCGGGTTTCAAAATTGTACACCATCGACTTGCCTGCATATTCCGTGGCACCATCGCGAAACATCGGGAATCCGCTTATGATACCATTTGAATCGCGCATGCCTTCGGCCTTCATGGTTGCGGCATTGAAGTCGATCACGATGCGGCTGGACTCCAAGCGCTGCTCGCGCATGTCCACTCGCGCATCTCCGCGAAGTGTCAGGGTTCGCTCCTTCACGCGTAGATGCGCACTGTCACGAGCCGTGAAGACAACCACTGTATCACTGCCTCCGGCATCGGCCGTGACCGACACCCGCGAAGTGTCCTGTGCCGACAGATCACCACCAATTAGGTGAAGACAGAGAAGAAGAAGTGGTATGCGCGCCGCCGATGGCATCAGTTCAGCGTTACTCGGGAAAACGAAGAAGGAATTGCCAGGGGGCGAAGCGGGGCATTCGGGGCAGTTAGACGAACTTCATCGAATCGGAACTGGATCTTCTGCTCGTCATCATTGGCCGTTACATTCACGCCGTAGGGGACCATGCTACCATCAACTTCGCGATAGGATCCGTAGGTGACGTTCAGGATGGTCCGACCATCGATCTGCTTTCGTTGGTACTGTCGAATGGTCTTCGAGGTGGAATCAACGAGCGCAAACTCCACGTGTAGAGAGTCACGACGTCGAAACAGAAGCTGCCCGTCCTGTCGCGTGGTCTGAAGTTCAAATGCAGTAAGGTCGCCCGGGGGTATGCCCCGAACGAGCGAGCGAATATCATCGATACCCAGAGGGATCGGAAGGATTCCAGCAACCTTATCAGAAGCCGGGTTACCGTCGATGACCTGACGCGTGAGATAATTCAAGACGACAAAGGTGTCCGTTCTTGCATACACGCTGCTTGTCTTCATACCAAAGGGACTGCCGGTATTCACCACGAGCGTGTCCGTGTTAAGTGTTGCGTCAAAAGGAACACCGCTAATGGTCATTGCCCCCTGAAGCGACACCGTGCCGGTGGCTGTTATGCAGCGCCGTGGACTCAGAACGTCCTGAAGCGATACATCTGCAGCACTGCAGTTGATCGTGAGTGCTCCCGAAAGGAGCCCCATAACAGAGATGAAGACACCTATCGTGAAGTTGCACCAATGCATCGTTATGGTTATAGTTTGCACCGTCATTCCCTGCAAATATCCAACATCTAAGGACGAGAAGCGTCCTTTCGGCCGCTCTCGGCTATCGAAACTGGAACCAATTGGTTCGCATCGGGGTTTCAACTGCATTCGAATTATCTCCTCTCTCTGCACCCTCGCGAGGAACTCACATGATCTACGTCACACGCAAAGCATCGTTCTCTGCGGCACATCGGTTGTATAACCCGACCTTCTCCGACGAACGGAACGAGGCGGTATTTGATAAGTGCAACAATCCGCTCGGTCACGGGCATAACTACGTGATGGAGGTCACGGTAAAGGGGCTTCCAGACCCGCTCACCGGATACGTGATCGACCTCAAGCGATTGAAAGATCTGCTGGATGAATTCATCGTTGACAAGGTGGATCACAAGCACCTTAATTACGACGTTGATTTTCTACGCGGAATCATCCCTACGGTTGAAAACCTGTCCGTCCTGTTCTGGCAGCAGATCGAACACCGCCTACCTTCGGGACAGCTTCATTGCATCAAAGTGTATGAGTCCGACCAGAACATGGCGGAGTACTTTGGCGATCCGGTCTCGATACCGACCTATGATCTTGCACTCGCTACCAACTGCGCCGAGGTGTCAGCATGAGCGCAACTCCCAACACCAGACGCACCGCACTGCTTGATCTTGACGATGCCGAACTTGAGCATCACCTTATGAAGACAGGGGGGCTGTACCCAAGCGTCAGCACAACCGGCAAACCACTCTTCGATGCGAACGGCTCAATGCCGATGAGCGATGAGGAGCGGCAGGAGATGATCGCCCGCCTCGAGCAGAAATTCTCTGAGATCTTTGACGTTCTGCGGATCGATCGCAACGACCCAAACAGCACCGACAGTCCGTTTCGTCTGGCACGGATGTGGGTAACGGAACTCTTTGCCGGACGCTACTCCCCGGCACCAAAGATCACTGTTTTCCCGAACCGGCAGAACGTGGACGAGCTGGTGATCTCCAAGGGCATCAAGATCATGAGCGTCTGCTCTCATCACTGGCAGCCCATCAGTGGAACGTGTGCCATCGGATATGTTCCGCGAGAGAAGGTCATCGGCCTGTCAAAGTTCACCCGCATCGTGGAATGGTTTTCGCGCAGAGGACAGATCCAGGAAGAGCTGGGCGAACAGATCGCTGATTTCCTCATCGAGATCCTCGATCCGATTGCTCTCGGCGTGGTAATCTCATCTCGCCATTACTGCATGATCGCACGGGGTGTAGAAGCCCACGATTCCAGCACGATGGTCACGTCGGTGATGCGCGGCGAGCTTGCGACCAATAAGGTCCTGCGCGCCGAGTTTCTCGGTCTGATCGGACAGCAATAAAGCCGACCGTTGTGGTGTAGCTTTGCGCCGTGCAATTTGGTGAACACGAACAAGCGCTCTCAAGCAGGGGGCTCACTGTCATCGGCGTTGATGAGGCCGGACGCGGTGCGCTTGCGGGACCCGTTGTAGCGGCCGCAGTGGTGCTGGACGTGTCCAGTATCCCAGAGGGCATCAACGACTCAAAGAAACTCCGGTCACCGCAACGGGAACACCTGGCCGAAGCAATCAGAACTTCGGCCCTGGCATGGGCCGTTGGCTGGTGTTCGCCGGCCCACATTGATGTGGTGAACATCCTTCAGGCCACGTTTGATGCCATGCATGCTGCGATCAACGATTGTATCGCACGGCTGGGCCAGCCCCTTGAACAATGTCACCTTCTCATCGACGGAAATCGGTTCCGGCCCCATGAAGTGCAGCATACAACCGTTGTCCATGGAGATGCCCTTTGCGTTAGCATTGCTGCGGCATCGATCCTTGCAAAGGTTCATCGTGACAACGTTATGACCGGTGATCTCGACCAGCAGTTTCCGATCTATGGCTTCGCCCGACACAAGGGCTACGGAACAATGATGCATCGAACCGCCGTCGCAACGCACGGTCCGTGCCCGGAGCACCGACGAACCTTCATCTCGGGCATTGAGATTCTCTGCGACGGCACATTGGCCCAGGAGCAATGATGTTCACTCCCGAGATCACGGTCGTGATCGCAAGCCTGGTTGCCGTTCACGTCGCGGGGATGCTTGGTAGCCGTCGGGGACGGAATGATTTTGTCCTTGCGGAACGCTCCATGAGTCAGCCTCTGCTGGTGGCGACTCTCGTGGCAACATGGTATGGCGCTATTCTGGCATCTGGTGAGTTTGTGATCAGGCACGGCGTGGTGTTTCTTCTGTGCTTTGGACTCCCATACTACGTCGTCGCAGTAGTCTATGCCGGGTGGCTATCGAAGCGTGTGCGCGAGGGAATGTCGGCATCAATTCCGGAGCAGATCGGGCGGGTTCATGGACCTCGAGCGCGTCGCGTTGCGACAATCCTGCTGCTCGTCATCACCGTTCCGGCATCATACCAGCTGATGGCCGGCTACATCCTTTCAAACGTCACAGGGCTTTCACTTGGGGTATCGATCATCGTAGGGACGATCTTCTCCGTGTCGTACGTGACCGTTGGAGGCCTGCGCAGCGACGCCTATGCAAACGTCGTGCAGGTAGTGCTGATGTTCGGCGGCATGATCCTGCTTGCCATTGCATCCATGATGACCTTTGGTGGACCCGAGCTTTTGTCAACGGCACATACTCGCCCCCTGTTCGACATTCCCGGCTCTCTCGGATGGGCTGGAATTGCCAGTTGGTGGGTGATCGCCATGCAGACGTTCATTGATCCAAACATCTATGTCCGCGCGGCATCGGCATCGAGCATTTCGGTTGCTCGAAAGGCAATTCTGTGGAGCGTTGTATGCTGGATCGTGTTTGATTTGCTGCAACTCATTACAGGACTGTATGCCGCTCGTTACGTCCCTGAAACAAACCCCGCTGTGGCCTATCTCACGTTATCCGGCGTGGTGTTACCCGAATGGGGAAGGGGGCTTGTGCTGGCGGGCATCATTGCCGCAGTCACATCGACGCTGAGCGGCTATGCGCTTGTGAGCGCATCAACGATTGCCGATGAAATCCTGCCGATGCTGCGGGAAATCGTGGTGGAGCCGCCGCACTACTTCGGTGCCGATACGCTTGCGCAAGGCGCCTACATGGTTGCGCGCGCTGGCCACGCGGAGGCGGGGCTTGAGTTGCTCCGGCCCTACATGAAGGGTTGGGAGGCGTGGAGCGATGCCGAGCGCGAGTCGCGAACTTGGCTGATCGCGATGTACTCGTTCTGCCTCGAGTTCCACGC
>JBJTEQ010000223.1:0-12367 GCA_046092945.1 Kapaibacterium sp. (SeqCode) | reverse complement strand
TTAGGTTGAAGGATTCCCAATGGGAAAGATCATCGGAATTGACCTCGGTACCACCAACTCCTGTGTGGCCGTCATGGAAGGCACAACGCCCGTCGTGATTGCCAACACGGAGGGCATGCGGACAACACCGTCGGTCGTTGCATTCACCAAGAGCGGCGAGCGCCTCGTTGGCCAGTCCGCAAAGCGTCAGGCCGTTACCAACCCGAAGAACACGATCTACTCGATCAAGCGCTTCATGGGTCGGCAGATGAACGAAGTCTCGGAAGAAGCCAAAAACGTTCCATACGCTATAGTTGCCGGCGACAACAACACGGCGCGCGTCGATATCGACGGACGTCTATACTCGCCCCCTGAGATCTCGGCCATGGTGCTGCAGAAGATGAAGCAAACGGCCGAAGATTATCTGGGTGAAAAGATCACCGAGGCTGTTATCACCGTTCCCGCCTATTTCAACGACGCTCAGCGTCAGGCCACGAAAGATGCCGGCGAGATCGCCGGTCTTACGGTGCGCCGAATCATCAACGAACCAACCGCAGCAGCCCTGGCCTACGGACTCGACAAGAAGGGTCAGAACCAGATCGTTGCCGTGTATGACCTTGGTGGTGGAACGTTCGATGTGTCGATTCTTGAGATTGGCGACGGTGTGTTCGAAGTCAAGTCGACCAATGGTGATACGCACCTTGGCGGCGACAACTTCGATCAGCGACTGATCGACTTTCTGGCGGATGAATTCAACAAGGCCGAGGGCATCGACCTGCGCAAAGATCCAATGGCACTTCAGCGTCTGCGCGAAGCAGCCGAGAAGGCCAAGATCGAGCTCTCGCAGATGCTACAGACCGACGTCAACCTGCCATTCATCACGGCAACAGCCGAAGGTCCAAAGCACCTGAACGTGAACATTACACGCGCTCGGTTCGAGCAGCTCTGTACGGATCTCTTCGACCGCTCTCTCAAGCCATGCGAAGGTGCGCTGCGCGATGCAAAGCTCACACCGTCGCAGATCGATGAAGTGATCCTTGTAGGGGGCTCAACACGCATCCCGAAGATCCAGGAGATCGTCAAGAACTTCTTCGGCAAGGAGCCATCGAAGGGCGTCAACCCGGATGAAGTGGTAGCCGTTGGAGCAGCTATCCAGGGCGGCGTTCTCTCAGGCGACGTCAAGGATGTGCTTCTGCTCGACGTCACACCGCTGTCGCTTGGTATCGAGACGATGGGTGGCGTGATGACGCCGATGATCCCATCGAACACGACGATCCCGCATCGTAAGACGGAGACGTTCTCGACCGCTTCGGATAGTCAGCCGTCGGTAGAGATCCACATCCTGCAGGGCGAACGTTCGATGGCGTCCGACAACAAGACGCTGGGCAAGTTCCACCTTGATGGCATTCCACCGGCACCGCGCGGAGTTCCGCAGATAGAGGTCACTTTCGACATCGATGCCAACGGAATCCTGAGCGTTACCGCCAAGGATAAGGCCACCAATAAGGAACAGAACATCCGCATCACCGGCTCGTCGGGTCTTGACAAGAACGAGGTAGAGAAGATGAAGCGCGATGCTCAGGATCATGCCGCTGAAGACAAGAAGCGCAAGGAGGAAATCGAACTCCGTAATCAGGCTGACCAGCTTGTGTACAGCACAGAGAAGCAGCTCAAGGAGTTTGACGAAAAGCTCGACGCCGACACCAAGGATCGCATCTCGAAGGCAAAGGACCGTCTGGCCGATGCATCGAAGAACAATGCCGCTGACATCCGCCCGGCAATGGATGCTCTGAATCAGCTCTGGAGCGAAGCCTCCACGAAGATGTATGAGCAGGCTTCGGCTCAGCAGGCACCTTCCGCTGAGGAACCTCCTTCAGGGGGCGATGCAAACAAGGTAGAGGACGCGGACTACACGATCGTCGACGAAAAGTGATGACCTCTCCCGTCGGATGCCCTTGCGCCCGATAGGTATTCATCGCCAACGCCCGCACTGATTCACCACCGGTGCGGGCGTTGTCATTTTCGGACAGGATCGAAGGATATCGGGGAACACGTATTTTCCTCCATGCGAAACATCGTCTCTACCGCTGCCGCCCTATTGATTGGCATCTCTGGCTTGCTTGCCCAGGAAAACGTTCATGAACGTCACATGGAACGGGCACACCCTACGCCCGTTGCCGAACCCGAGCCGGACATCGTCAAGCTGCCATTCATCGAAGAGCAGCGCCTGCCGACCCTGTTCTCGAATGTGAACATGGTCATCGCGGCCGAGAATGACCAGCTCCCGACGCAGAACGAATCATCGATCGCAATCAGCCCCCTGAATCCAAAGCTTATGATCGGTTCCGCTGTCGACTATCGTGGATCGTCATCAACCTGGGCGTACTATTCAACCGATGCCGGCCACTCCTGGAACAACGTCACCCTGGGTACGGCACGTACGGGCTGGGCATCGTCGAATGACCCATCGGTCTGTTTTGATCACACGGGTAAGGGGTATCTGTGTTACGGTGGCTTCCGCCGCACCGGCAATCAGCAGTTCGGGGAGAACGGCATTTTCATCAGCTCCACAACCGATGCCGGTAAGACCTGGTCGATGAAGCACACGGCGGTGATCATCCACACCGGCACGCAGACAGCTGACTCGGCCTTCGAGGATAAGTACTATGTTCATGCCGATACAGCCGGCTCGTCTCCGCATCGCGGCACGCTGTACATTCCGTGGAAGCGCGTGATCAATCGCGATTCCTCCACGCAGATCATGATTGCCAAGAGTACCGATCAGGGGGCTACGTGGTACGCGCCGGTTGCCGTGAGCGAGCGCTTTGCCAAGACGAGTGAAGCAACCACCTTCGGGCAGAGCTTCCCGCTGGCACGCACAGGGCCTGATGGATCGGTGCATGTCGTCTGGAATAGCGGAACGGAGAGCGCTATTCGCTACGCTCGCTCAACCGATGCCGGCGCTACGTGGTCAGTGCCCCGCGTCGTACATCGCTATAATCCGTTCGGCATCAAGAGCACAATCAGCGGACAGTCCAACTCTCGTGTGAAAGGGATCGTGCGGGCGGAGTGTTATCCAACGCTGACCATCGACAACACCGGTGGCAAGCGAAATGGATGGATGTACCTGTGCTGGGCGGCCGATAACTACCCGAACGTTTACGCCTCTACATCAACCGACAACGGCACCACGTGGTCAGATCCTCGTATCGTTCATTCGGACACAACGAACGATCAGTTCTGGGCGTGGGTCGCACTTGATCCAACATCTGGCGACGTGGCAGTGATGTATGCTGACAGTCGCGACGATGCCAACAACATCCTCGTACGCACCTACGTAAGCCTGTCAACTGATGGCGGAGCCACGTGGGTAGACCGGCGCGCCGGTGATGGCAACAGCGATCTGCGCAACAACCCGTTCAGCGGGAACACGTTTGCCGGCGACTACTCCGGTTGTGACTTCCGCAACGGTATCGTCTATCCGTCGTGGGTGGACATGCGTAATGCCGATGTCATCAAGGCCGATAACGACGTCTACACTGCCGTAGTGAACACACGCGCACCTGCTGCCGCACAAAAGTTCACAGCACGCACGCTTCCCGATCGGCCCACGCAGATAGACCTTTCGTGGGACCCGGTAACGCTGCGGGCATTTGGTCAGCCCCTTGACCCATCTGAGCTACGGTATGTTCTAAAACGTGACAGCGTTTTCCTTCGTGAGCTACCGGGAACAGCAACGACGCTTACCGATACCGGCCTTGTGAAGTATCAACGCTACGTGTACTCGATAATGGCCACCACCAAATCTGACTCAAGCTCTCCGCAGTTTGCTTCCGCGTTTGCAGGGGGCTCGCGTCAGCCGGCACCGGTGCAGCTGATATCTGCCGTTGGCTCGAAGGATCTCGACGTTACGACGACGCAGATCCTTCCGCGCCTGCGTCTTGATAGCCTGACTCGGCTCGTCAACCTTGCGAAGCTTGAAATTGGTGCTTCTGAGCTAGTCTTTCCTTCGCCGCTTGCCGCTGCTGATACCGGACGCCGTACCACGGCAACATCGCGTCCTGATCGGCGCGGATGGTATCGCATGGGTGCACGTGTTCTGGACGCTGATGGGAATGCGAGTCCGAACTCCGATTCGATCTGGGTCTTCACGGGGCCTGCCGGACGTATTAATGAGCAGTTTGACAGTGAGCCGCGTTTTCGCCCTATCGCAGGAGCGTGGGGAACAACCCGGTCGTTCTATCGGTCGGCTCCGGCAGCATATTCACATGCTCCATACGGCGTCTATCAGCCGAACAGACGTGATACCCTGCAGCTGCTTCCGGTTGTTGTCGATACGGTGCTTGGCCCATCTGATAGACTGGTGATGAACATGCACGTTGCGGCGTTTATTGATGCTACGGACACGATGTTTCTTGAGGCATCATCAACGGGGCTTGGCGGTGATTACGCTACGCTTGACTGGTGGAATGCGTCGAAGGATGCGCGATGGTCTGATACATCGAAAGGAGATGATGCCTGGCGCCTGGCCCGCGTGCAGCTGCCACGTGCGTTGTCGGGTGATACGATCCACATGCGTCTACGCTTCCGCAGTAATGCCTCTCGTCAGTCGGACGGGTTCTACATGGATGACATATCCTGGGGTGTCGTAACGTCAGTTCAAGAGGAGTCAGTATGTGCTTCATGGTCCATTTCGCCCCTTCCATCTTCATCACACTGCAACGTGTCGCTTTCCCTGGCCGATCGCATTGATGACGTTATCGTTTCAGATATCACCGGCGCGCAGATGCCGATATCGTGGTACCAGCGGGACCTTACGCTCGTCATAGATCTGCAGCAGCTTACCAGCGGTACGTATGTGATCACACTGCGACGCGGCTCAGAAACGTTGAGCCGTATGCTTCCAGTCCTACGCTAACGGTGCGGGAGAGATACTGTTTAGACCTGCTCGCCAGCTCTTAGGGTAAAGGCGATATGTGTTCCCTTGCCTGCCTGCGAGGTCAGCTCAACATGAGCGTGGTGTGCCTCAAGTATATGCTTCACGATGGCTAATCCGAGTCCAGTGCCCCCTACTGCCCGTGACCGGTCCTTATCCACGCGGTAAAAGCGCTCAAAAATGCGCGAGAGATGCTGCTCAGGAATTCCAATGCCTGAGTCAGCGATCTCGATATGGACGCCGCCGTCGGAATCGCGTGTTGAGATATCAACTCGTCCACCTTCAACATTATACTTGATGGCGTTGTCAAGGAGATTTGTCAGAACCTGCGACAACCGCTCCTTGTCGCCATACACCGAGCGAGCCTCATCATGCGTGAAGCTCACCGTGACATTGGCCTGACGAGCGCGGATCTCCATCGTGTGAACAAGCTCGGAAATCAGGTCCACCACGTCAAAGTATCGGAACGAGAACTTAAGCTCGCCACTTTCAATGCGGGATATGTCAATAAGGTCGTTCAGCAGCACATTCAGTCGCATGGCGTTGTGGTAGGCCTTTTCGAGAAAGGGGATTGCCACCTCCGGATCATCCATGGCCCCGTCGAGCAGGGTTTCGAGATAGCCTTGCACGCTAAAAATTGGCGTACGGAGCTCGTGGGACACATTTGCGATAAACTCTGATCGCACGTGTTCGAGGCGTCGCATCTCTTCAATGTCGTGAGCCGCTCTGTCAGCCAGCCTGTTTATCGCCGTTGCTGCCTGCGCCACCGACGGATCAGTGTCCGCCGGCGTTGTTATGCGAGCACTCACAGCCCCCTGGGCGATAGAAGACGTTACGGTCTCAAGTATATGAAGGGGCTGCCGGAATCCACGCTGAAGACGTCTACGCTGAATCACCACCACAGTGGCGAGGACAATCGAGACAATCAGCAGGAATAGGATCAATGTAAGGTCTGTGAACGGTAGTGGGGCTTCTGCCATGCGGCAAAGTTAGACCTGCTCGACGAATCGGTACCCCACTCCTTTGACCGTTTCTATCCACGGTCCGTACGTGCCGAGTTTTTCACGGATCTTGCTCACATGCACGTCCACGGTGCGATCGATGACAAAGACGCTCTCGCCCCATATCCGACGGAGCAAAACTTCCCGGGAGAAGACCTTGCCGCGATTTGAGGCAAGAAAGGCGAGCAGTTCGAACTCTTTCTTTGGAAAGAAAGTCTCCTTGCCATCAACGCGGACGGTGTAATTCTGACGGTTGATCTCAAGGTTGCCCAGACGTAAAATCTCTGGCGCAACGATTGTCTCTGTGCGGGAGGCATCGCCCCCACGGCGTAGGATGCTCTTCACGCGGGCCAGGAGCACACGCGGCGAGATCGGCTTTTGCAGGTAGTCGTCGGCGCCGAGTTCCAGACCAAGGATCTGGTCGATCTCACCGGACTTTGCTGTGAGAAACATGATCGCCGTCTCGGAGAATTGCGGGTCCTGCCGCAAGGCACGACAAACCTCAAATCCATCCATTCCTGGCATCATTACGTCCAGTATCACAAGGTTCGGGCGATTCTTGCGGGCTTCTTCCATCCCCTTCATACCATCCGGAGCGGTCTGTACCTTATACCCCTCTTTCGAGAGGTTATAGGAAATCAGATCGAGGATGTCCTGCTCATCATCAACAACCAAGATCTTCTTATCCATGTGATGGTTCCATGTGGTTCATAACCAGTGCGAAGTTACGCGAGCCAGCCGGTGCTGGCGGTTAAATTCCGATAACATCAGAGGGGTATCGTGCTACGATAAGTTCATTATTTTCCGGGGCGTTCCGTGCACACTTCCCTACGACCATATTTCTCCGGGGGGAGCAATCATCGTCAGCTGATCTTTTCGCTGATGACGGTAGTCGTTTTGTGCTTGGTCGCCATGACCATCGACGTTGGAGCGCAAACTCGGTCGGCATCAAACTGGTACTTCGGTCAGCGTGCTGGTATCACGTTCGTGAATGGCACAGTTGCTCCCTTGGAGAACTCACGAATGCTTACCAACAGAGGATCGGCCGTAATGTCCGATCCGGCAACAGGTGAGCTTCTCTTCTATACCGACGGCGTGAGCGTGTGGAATCGATTTCACGACGTCATGCCCAATGGCATCGGGCTCATGGGAGATCCTTCAACAAGTCAGAGTGCCCTGATAATCCCAGCACCCGGACGTCCCAATGTTTACTATCTCTTCACTGCTGCACCGGCGTCTGCTTCCGATGCTTCGACTCGGTGCCTCTGCCTGCATTACAGCATCATTGACATGCGAGCCGACAACGGTCTCGGAGATGTCACCAAGAAGAACGAGTTTCTGCTGAATGATATTACCGAGCATCTCACGGCAACGAACGACTGCGTCGGCGATGGGTGGTGGATCATTACGCGAAGCAGACTTACACGACATTTTTACAGTCTGCATCTGACGAAGGCGTCGCTTGAAACTGTGCCGGTTGTATCGTCAGTCACCAATTCTGAGCCCGACGTGCGCGATGCCGGACAACTTCATATATCGCCGGACAATCGACGCGTGGTGATGACTTCGACGGCTGGCAACTCTCAGATCTTTGAATTCGACGGACAGACCGGACGTCTATCCGACGGATTGAGCTTGTTTGGCGTTGGCAAGCTTGGTCAGCATTATGGTGCGGCATTCTCTCCCGACGGACGCAAGGTGTACGTGTCAGTTTCCAATGCTTCCGGAGATGCTTCAACGCAGATCTACCAGTTTGACCTGAACCAGCCGTCGCCTCAGGAGATCACAGCATCGATGGCGATCGTTGCCGATCTTGGAGTGACCTCATCGTGGGCGCCACTTCAGCTTGGTCCGGATGGACGCATCTACGTAGGTATTCCAGGAACGAACCGACTGAGTGTCATCGAGCGCCCGAATTCCACTTCATCATCCGTTGGGTTCTCGAGTCAGAGTATCCGAACCGCAGGTGTTGTTCGGACAGGCCTTCCGAACTTCCCCGCGCCGCTCCTAGTGAGCGCAGATCAGCGAGTAAACGCCTGTGTAATGCCACGTGCTGCGTTCACCATGCCCACCAGCGCCTGTGCCGGCGAGTACGTGCAGCTTACCGATCGCAGCACGGGACGTGTTACCGCATGGGAATGGTCAATCGACGGTGGCACGCCGTCTACCTCAAATGAGCGAGCCCCCTCGAGGGTGTCATTTTCTTCACCCGGAGCGTTCACCGTTCGTTTGATCGCTCGGACGGATTTCGCTGCAGATACGGCATATGCCGTGATCACCGTTCTTGAGCGTCCGAATCTCATTGTAGATTCAACCCTTGTTGCCTGTCCTGATGAGCCCCTTGACCTCAGTGCGAGCGGTGCGGATATGTATGAGTGGATGCCGGCTGCACAGCTACGAAACCCTACGTCGCCCCGACCAACTGCACTTGTTCGCTCGACCACGCTGTTCACTGTGATTGGAACATCGGCAACCGGCTGTAAGGATACGGCAACGGTACTTGTTCGTGTTCCATCGTTCTCGGCAGGTGCGGACGTAACGATCTGTTCCGGCGCATCGGCTCAGCTGCGGGCAAGTGGTGGCATTTCCTACCTCTGGAGTCCGTCAACCGGACTGAGTGATACAACTGCGGATGCGCCAACGGCTAGACCGAAGAGTACAACAACGTATACCGTCACCGTCAGAACAGGGTCATGCACCCTCCGTGATACCATCACCGTAACTGTCCTCGACTCTCTTGGTGTTCGAATTCAGGGGGCAAGCACCGCCTGCCAAGGCGACACCATCCTGTTGACCTCGTCCGCCGGGACGGTGTTCCAATGGGACGGCCCTGGAGTGCTTGACCCCAAGCTCGTGACCACGCGTGTCGTTGTTGGTTCTTCGCCCTCCCGAATACGTCTGCGTGCAGCAAGTGGTGGATGTACAGCCGCGGATTCGATTGATCTTCAGCCACTTGCTCCTCCGGTCCTGCGTGTTTCACCAGCCGTACAAGTCTGCTCAGGTGAGCGCACATTGCTGTCCGCGAATGCGGGCACATCTGCACTGTACTGGAGTCCTGCAGTCGGACTTGACGTTGACACGGGTGCCGTTGTGATCGCTTCGCCGAAAGTATCCACTGTCTACGTCGTTACCGCCGTGAATGAGCTCGGCTGCACCTCGCGTGATACCATTCGCGTGACCGTCAGTCCAACGCCGATCATTAATGCCGGTGCCGACCTTTCGATCTGTGCAGGCTCCGGTAAGCGCTTGCTGGCATCGGGATCGGGAGCGGACTTTCAGTGGACGCCAGGGGATGGATTGAGTGACCCTCAATCTCTTACCCCGATCGCGTCACCAACTGTTACAACAACCTACGTCCTGCGATCACGTATCGGCGACTGCGAGGATCATGACACCGTCACCGTGTACGTTTCACGGCTGCAAGTTCGGCTGGTCGGTGATACTGCCGCGTGCCGAGGACAGGTTGTTCAGCTTCGCGCAAGCGGTGCATGGAAGTATCGTTGGTATCCAACGACCGGACTTACCGACAGTACATCCGCTGTGCAGTCAATTACTGCCGATACATCGATCACCTACACCGTTACCGGCGTTGATGGTCTTGGCTGCACTATGACGCAGATGCATCATGTTACGGTCCGTGACACCGTACCGATCTCGTTGATGGCCGGAAGTGTTACCGCTGGCGCAGGCTCGGACAGTATTGGCGTGCCGGTTGTGATCGACGTTCCTGCTGAGCTACTTCCGCTGCACATCGATGAGATGCGTGCAACACTCGTGCATGATGCCAGCACCTTTTTCCCGAAATCAACCGATCGCGGCTCTCTTCGCACAAGCATGCGCGGCAATGAACGGCTCACCCACCTGCGCATTGAGAATCTCGACATCATCTCTCCACGTCAGGTTGTTACATCCGTTCGTGGTGTAGTCCTAGCAAGTCAAGTCAGCAACGCACGACTTCACTGGGAAAACGTGGAATGGGATGCTGCGAAATGTCCGAATGTAACCACGGGCCCTGGCGTGCTCTTTGTGACCGGCTGTAACATTCAAGGTCGACTCATCCGCATGTTCGAGCGACCGACGTTTAGTGTGCGCTCGCGGCCACAGCAGAACGATCTGGAGCTCAGCATCATGGCTGAGATGCCTGGTGAATATGAAAGCCGATTGATAAGTCCAGAAGGGCGCACAATCTACCGCCGTTCACTGGTCGTGGGCTCAGGCGCTGGGAGAACGGAACTGCAGAACATTGACATGTCGGACGTTAGCTCCGGACTGTATTTCTTACAGGTCTCAACGCCGATCGGCCAATCTATCGCGCCGGTCATGTGGATTCCATAGCACAGCATTCGGCGGTATTTTCGCGCCGTGCAAACGGCCTCTGTTCTCCTGTTCCTTTTTTATGCCTCCCTGTGTCTGGGAGCCCCTTCCAAGGTAGCCCGCGACACCTCAAGAGCGTCTGTCATAACCGACAGCATCAGGACCTTTCTGTCGCGCCAGATCGTCGTGACGGGAACCCGAAACGAGCTCCGTGCAAAGGACTCTCCGGTTCGCGTTGAGATCATCGGCTCGCAGCGACTGCAGAATTCCGGACTCGTCACAATGAGTGATGCGCTTCGGGAGCAGAATGGACTAGCTTTGAGCGGCACAATACGATCTGGCATCCAAATGAATGGACTGGGGCCCGATCATACATTGATCCTCATCGATGGACAGCCCGTCATTGGCCGCGTTGCAGGAGTTCTGGATCTGTCGAGACTATCAGTCGGTAACATCGACCGGATCGAGATCGTCAAAGGCCCCATGAGCAGTATGTACGGCAGTGACGCGTTGGCCGGCGTAGTCAACATCATCACAAAGCGTCCACCGAATGGCTTAGCCGGAACAGCTATGGTTCCGCAGATCTCACGTGGACTCAATGAAGTGCGCACGGAGCTAGGATGGGGCTCTGACTCTCTAGAGATTTCAGGCTTTGCTAACATCAAAGATCAGGGGGCGTTCACGCTATCGCGTAATGGCGTCTCAATTCCTGTAGCGGGATTTCTCGACGGAACACTGCAGACAAAACTGCAGTGGAAACCCAGTCGGCATTGGACACTCCGCTCATGGGTTCGGGCGTTCGGATCGCAGACGAGTGGTTCCTTTGTAGAAAGCGTGCTCGGACAGATCGCTGCCAACACCGGCAGCGTCGATCAGTGGGATGGCGCAGCAACCTGCAATGTTGAGTATCGTAGCGGTCGAGCACGACTGAACCTTACAACCTACGGCTCAGTCTATAACGAACGATACAATTTTGATACCGTGCAGGGTTCCGGCAGCACCGTCGACGATATGCGTCGACGGATCCTTCGAACGTTCGGTCAATATGATCTCACATTTGGCCTCCGAAACAGGATGACGATCGGTGGAGAGCTGATCTATGATGACATTGCCGGAACTCGCTATCGTGACTCCACCGGGACCGATCCATTCTACCGGACGCATGTGGGCTTTGCCCAGTGGGAAGGGCTACCAACTGATTACATTTCGTACGTCCTGAGTGCACGGATCGATGACAACAATGCCTTTGGCACAGCATTGAGTCCGCGGTTCTCGTTCCTGCTCAAGCCGGGTGAGCACTTCCGTGCCACCGCCGGGATCGGCACCGGGTTCAAAGCGCCGGACTTCCGTCAGCTCTTCGTCACCTTTTCAAATCGCCTCTCCGGAGCGGGGTACGACCTGATCGGCGCTCGCCGTCTTGGAATTGATCTTCGACCCGAAAGAAGCCTAACGTGTGATGCTGGACTGCGCTATGAAGATGGTCAACGACGGCTCTCATCGGTGTCCTCAGTCCTTTACAGTGCTGAGATCCGAACATTCCGAAATGATCTGTCGAATCTGATCGAATATTTCTTCGTGAAACGCCTTGACGGACGCGATGTGTACTCCTATCGTAACATCGCACGGGCCTTTACACAGGGGGTCGAATCTAATCTGCAGCTCGCCTATGCTCACGATGAGATGGGTACGTTCACAATGAGTGCCGGCTACCAGTTCCTCGATGCCAAAGATGTGGAAGTGCTTGAAGCAATAGACAGAGGGCAAGCAGGCACCATCGATAAACTTCTCAGCCGAAACGACTATGGCGGCCTATGGGGACGCTCTCGAAACAGCGGAACGCTTCGATTGCAGTATGATGATGTTGAAGGGGCCTATTCCTTTAATATCCGCTTCCAGTTTCTTGGACGATTCGGCGTCGAGTCTCTCGACAAAAACGGCGTGGTCATCAGCGAACCGCCCCGTAAGGTTCTTGACAGAGACGACGAGTATGTGGCTGGGTACACGGTTGTCAACCTTGCCGGAACAACAACCACCTCGATCCTCGGTGTAAACACAACAATCGGTGCTGGCATTCTGAATGCCCTGGATGTGTGCGATCCAACCCTGATACCAGGTCTGGTTGGACGTCAGTTCTACG
>JBJTEQ010000222.1:0-10759 GCA_046092945.1 Kapaibacterium sp. (SeqCode) | reverse complement strand
ACCACTTCGCCGATTCGACGCATGGCTTGCACTAGAGCGTGGATGCCTGCCGAGTCGATTCCGTCATCGTTTGTTACAAGGATGTACACTGCTGGCCCCCTTATCGCGAAAGATCCAGATACAGCACAAAGGCCATCAGAGAGAGCAGAAGAGCCATGCCTACCTGTTGAATGCGGATCTTCACCGACGTTGGAATCTCGCGCCGGATGGCGGCCTCGATCGCTACGAACACTAGATGTCCACCATCAAGTCCGGGCAGAGGTAGCAGGTTCATGACGCCGAGCGAGATCGAGATGAGGGCCATGAAGCGCAGAAATGATTCAAGGCCGAGGTCACTGCTCCGCGAGGCCATCTGCGCAATGCGGATAGGACCGCCGAAGCTCTCGCGCACGCCCACCGTGCCCTTGACCACGTGGGCCACTGAGGTGCCGATCATGGCAATCGTCTTCGTGGTCTGTGCCACGGACTGCGATAATGCTTCGAAGAACGAGAACGTCTCACGCCGGCGTTCACCAACGTATTCTGTTTCGAGTTGAACACCGATCGTTGAGTCACCGGAGACCGTTACAGGAATCGGACGGGGCTGACCATCACGGTCAACATGTACGGTCATCACACGTCCGGCATGCGCACGGATGTACCGTTGGAACTGCACCAACGAGCGCACCGGCATCGTATCCGCTGCAAGGATCACATCACCCGGACGGAATCCTGCCTTGGCGGCGGGTGCTCCGGAAACAATGCCTCCGATGCGGACGCTGACATTATCGGGGTAGATTCCAAGACCACCAGCAGACGTCATGGACTTTACAAGCCGGCTGCCGGCAACAACGATCTGACGCGGCTCGCCATTGCGTTCAAGCGAGATCAGACGCTGCGAAAGATTTTCATCCACCGTCAGAGCTTCCGCAAAGTCCTCCCACGTCTGCACGGCGCTGCCGTCAACGGCACGAACCTTGTCACCGGCCTGAAGTCCCGCTTCGGCAAGGGGCGATGTCGTCTCGACAAAGGCAACACGGGTTGTGGCCATTTCTTCGTGACCGTACCAGAGCGAAAGCGAAGTAAAGATGCCGATGGCCAAAAGGAAATTCATGATCACACCGGCGCTGAGCACAAGGGTCTTGGCAAGAGCCCCCTTCGAACGAAACTCGTATGGCTTTGGCTCGTTATTGGCAAACTCCGTGTCGAAGGACTCGTCGATCATGCCGATGATCTTCACGTAGCCGCCGATCGGAAAAGCACAGATCCGATAGTCCGTATGATCGCCAAGGTCAATATCCTCGGGTAACTTGCCGACGGTAAAGCCCTGGATCCTGTTCCAGCCGAATACGCGCGGACCCATTCCAAGGGCAAAGACATCAGCACGCATCCCCGTCCAGAGTGCCGTGAGGAAGTGCCCCAGCTCATGGACAAAGACCAGCACACCGATGACGATGATGAAGGAGATAAGGGGCTGCAGAAACGTCATACTGCTACAATGGTTTACAGTGAAGGAAACGACGTCGCCACGCGCCGCGCCTCGGCATCGATGGCGATAATGTCCGCTAATGACGGATCATCGCGGTATTCCATGTGATCTAGCGTGTGCCGGATAACGTTTGGAATATCGGTAAAGCGCAGCTGATGATCCAGAAATGCCCCCACCGCAACCTCGTTGGCGGCATTTACGATTGCGCCCGCAGAGCCCCCTGCCGCAAGAGCATCATAGGCGATCTGAAGACACGGAAACTTTTTGAGATCAGGGGCTTCAAAGGTCAGGCTGCCCATAGCAGCTAGGTCCATCCTCGGAATGTCAAGGGGCCAGCGCCGCGGATACGACAGGGCGTACTGGATCGGGACGAGCATTGTTGGCACACCCATCTGGGCTTTGACCGAGCCATCGATGAATTGCACCATGGAGTGAATGATCGACTGCGGATGCACCACAACCTCGATCCGATCACCGGCAAGGTCGAAGAGCCAGCGCGCTTCGATCACCTCGAAGCCCTTGTTCATGAGCGTGGCCGAATCGATGGTGATCTTGGCTCCCATCGACCAGTTCGGATGCTTGAGCGCCTGCTCGGGCGTTACGTGGTGGAGCTGATCGGCATCAAAGGTTCGGAAGGGGCCTCCCGAGGCGGTGATGATCAGTCGGTCAACGTCGCTACGATGCTCTCCGATGATGCACTGCGCAATGGCGCTATGCTCAGAGTCCACGGCCAGCAGTGTTGCGCCGTGACGTTGCACGGCAGGCATCAGGATGCTGCCGGCGCTGACGAGTGATTCTTTGTTGGCAAGACCGATGACATGGCCGGCCGTGATGGCGGCCATCGTCGGCACCACGCCACTGAAGCCCACCATGGCCGAGAGCACAATATCGTTTCCGGCATCAGCGGCTGCCTCGCAGATCCCTTCTTCTCCGCAGAGAACACGTCCGGCAAAATCGGGCATTGCCGCGCGGAACTCGGCGTACGCCCGTTCATCGCGGATGGCCACGCCATACGGACGATGACGCTTGGCCTGTTCGGCAATGTCCTGCCAGCGTGTGTTACAGGTGATCCAGCGGAGCTGTGCCGAGCCCCCTAACCGGGAGACAATGTCGAGCGCCTGCGCGCCGATGGATCCGGTGGACCCGAGCACGGTGATTGATGAAGGGGCGGTGTGCGGCGTACTCACAGGAATCGGCTGGTGATCTCTTTGGTGGACGTTCCGGCAAAACAGCGGAAGTCACCGGCTTCAATGGAATCGTCTTCGCGAAGATGCACCCGCAGGAAGTAACTCCTAAGCCATCGGTTGAGCGTGGTGGCCTTGTTCCGCTCGATAAAATGGACGATGTATGGATGCGAGGCCACAGTAACACCGAGTGACCATGTGCCTGCGCGATAGCGCCGCAGCCACCGGTCGATATCCGACACGACGCTCTCGGGCGAGATCACACGTCCGGTGCCGAGACAGAACGGACATTCCTCGCTGGTGCGTTCGGCAAGACTCTGACGAATCCGCTGACGCGTGATCGGGAGGACACCGAGCGGTGTGAGTGGATACACAATCGTCTTTGCACGGTCACGTGAGACCTCGCGCTTCATTTCGCTCACAAGCCGACGTCTGTTCTCTTCCTGCTGCATGTCGATGAAGTCGATCATCACCATGCCGCCGATGTCGCGCAGACGAAGCTGCCGGGCGACTTCGCGCACTGCTTCGAAGTTGGTCTTGACGGCAATCCCCTCTTGCGTGCGCTCGTTCGAGGCACGTCCGGAATTCACGTCAACAACAACCATTGCTTCGGTGTGATCAATGATCAGCGAGCCACCGCTCTGCAGCGGAACACGTCGCGAATGCGAAAGAAGCACGTCACGCTCGATGCCATAGACATCAAGCATCGGACGTGTATCTCCATAGAATTCCAATCGATCCAGGAGGTGCGGAGCTGACCGCTGAACATAGGCCTTGAGGTCGCGGAAAACCTTACGGTCATCGACAACCACCTGGGCAATGTCTTCCTTCAGCAGGTCACGGATAACGCTATGTGTTACGCTCGCTTCGCGATGAAGGAGCTTCGGCCCCGTGGCACCGCGAACTTCGTTTTCCATTTCGCGCCAGTCTTCGAGCAACGATGTGAAATCTCGCTGCACATCATCATCGGTTAGACCCTGTGCCGCCGTTCGAATGATACAGCCCATTCCCGGCTCCAGCAGGGATGTGGCGATCTGACGCAAACGCTTACGTTCTCGCTGGGCAACGATCTTCCGGGAAATGCCGATCGACTCCTCGAACGGCAAAAGCACAACATTGCGTCCCGTCAGACCAACCTTCGTAGTGATGCGGACGCCCTTCTGATGATAGGCTTCTCGCGTGACCTGCACAACAACCATCTGCTTGGCCTGCAGGTTGATCTTGATCTCGCCGCTGCGCTTTGTCGCGAATGTTGGAAGGCGCTTTTTGGAATCGACCTTCGACGTTCGCAGCGCTACATCAGCGGTGGCAACTGAATCAGCCGTGGGACGGTCATCGTCACCATCGTCTGTGGCATCGTCTTCCATCGTTGAGTCAACATCGCTGAAGTGCAGAAACGCATCTTGCTCCAGTCCAATGTCAACGAACGCCGCATTCATTCCCTGTGCCACCTTCACCACGCGGCCAAGGTAGATATTCCCGACGTGGTGCTCCGTGTCGGGGGACTCAGTAAAGAGTTCGGCGAGCCTTCCGTCTTCGGTAATTGCAATCCGAAGGTGGCTCGACGTGGCGTTAATGAGGATTCTTCGTACCATCAAAAAAAGTGGCCAAGTTGACCGTGGCGCTTTGTACACATGCTGACCGTTGCTTCCTTCCGGACCTGGCGGGATTGGGCCTGGTACAACCGCACGGGACTTGGCCGTGTTGACTTCGTGGTTGTGATGGGTCGCAAATATACACTACGGAGTGCGAAACTCCGGCACGAGTCCTTGCCAGCACTCCCAATAATCGCTCTGAAGCTCGGCGCAGGACATGGCAAATGCCGTTGGACGGCAGACAAAACGCGTTTCGAACATAAAGGCCATGGTGCCCTCGATCTTCGTCGGCTTCAGGTCTGCGGTTGACGCCTTCTTGTACGTATCAGCATCTGGGCCGTGGCCGCTCATGCAGTTGTGCAGAGACGAACCACCAGGCACAAATCCGCCCCCTTCCTTGGCATCGTAGATGCCATGGATGAGTCCCATGAACTCATTCATGAAGTTGCGATGGAACCATGGTGGACGGAAGGTGTTTTCGGCCACCATCCAGCGTGGAGGGAAACAGACAAAGTCGATGTTAGCAACACCCGGTGTATCTGAGCCCGACGTTAGAACGGTGTAGATCTACGGATCCGGATGATCGTAGTAGACAGTGTTGATGCACTGATACTTGCGCAGATCGTACTTGTACGGCGCATAATTGCCGTGCCAAGCCACCACGTTAAGGGGCGAATGGTCGTATGTGCCGCGCCAGAGATTTCCCTGGAACTTGGCGATCACGGCAAACTCACCTGTGCGCTCTTCATACCATGCTTCAGGCGTCAGAAAGTCACGTGGATAAGCAAGACCGTTGGCACCGATCGGTCCGAGGTCGGGTAGCTTCAAGCGGGAACCGTAGTTCTCCAGGATGTAGCCACGAACGCCCCCTGACACTTCAACGCGGAACTTGATACCGCGCGGGATCACGCAGATCTCGTGAGGTTCTAGGTCAACAATTCCCATCTCCGTGAGGAATCGAAGTGACCCTTCCTGCGGCACGATCAGCATTTCGCCATCGGCATTGTAGAAGAACGTATCGACCATTGATGCGTTTGCAGCATACACATGGATCGCCGAGCCGCTGTGCGTTGTCAGGTCTCCGCTGCCTGCCATCGTCGCAATGCCCTCGATGAACGTTGTGGGCTTGGTCGGAATTGGCAAGGGGCTCCACCGAAGCTGATTCGGCGTGGTCTCCACCTCGTTGAACGGCGTCGAACGGATGAGTCCGTTATCGATACGCTCATATGGCTTATGCACAACCGACGGACGGATCCGGTACATCCACGACCGACGGTTTTCCTGCCTAGGCGCGGTGAACGCCGTTCCGTTGATCTGCTCGGCATAAAGCCCAAAGGCCGGCTTCTGCGGTGAATTCTGTCCCTGCGGAAGGGCCCCCTTCACCGCCTCTGTGGCAAACTCGTTGCCGAACCCACTCATGTATCCCATGGTGCTCACCTGACTGGTTAAATCTCTGGCCTCCACCCCGGGACGCCTCCGGCGCGCCCAGCAGGATTCGAACCTGCGGCCCGCAGCTTAGAAGGCTGCTGCTCTATCCAACTGAGCTATGGGCGCGTGAACACAAAGATACTTCAGGTTTGGGGTGTGAGGTGTCGGGTTTGAGGTTGCCAATGCGGAGAATAAGATCGATGACAGTACGAGATCTAAGGGTCACGTTTTGGTTGCGCTTTCGCTCTACCTCGGAAACAAGGACCAAATCCCATGATCGCATCTTTTCGAGATCTCTATTTGTGGCAACGGGCCATGGCGTTGATTCGCACGGTCTACCCCATAGCCGACAACCTCCCAGATTGTGAGCGCTACGGTTTAACGCCGCAACTGCGACGAGCCGTCACGTCCTTCGCACTCAATATCGCCGAGGGAAAACAACGTTCAACACGAAAGGAGTGCGCCCGATTCATCGATATCGCCCTCGGGTCTCTCAATGAGGTTGAGGCAATTCTCTTGATCATTCAGGAACTGTACAGCCCGAGTGATACAACTGCCGAGACGGCGTTTGCTGACCTCACGGTACTGCGTAAAATGCTCTATAGCTTGCGGTCCAAACTGCGAGTCCCAGCGCCACCTCCTTCACCGTAACGGAGCGGAGGAACCTCAAACCTCAAACCCCAAACCCCAAACCTAATCAGCAACTATCTCATACTCATTCAGCGCCTCATCGATCTGGAGGCTGACGTGCCCGTAGGGCGTGGGGATTGTTGACAGGTCTTCTGGGGTAGACCCTGCAAGACTGGCAGATTCGCGGCGTATGTCGGAAAGCCACGCGTAGAGCTGCGGCGAAACGGCTACTTCCTTTGGAGCATGACCGTGAGCAGCTACAAAGCGCTCGATCGTCGCCATCAGCTCCTCAAATGCATCAAACCATTCCATTGCTGTGTTCTCCCTGTTCCGCGGTACCGTTTCCGTCCAAAAAACGAACCAATTGGTATGCCAAAAAGCCGACACGGGGCATTCGGGTTACCACATTAGATTTTCCACAGTTTTCCGTACGTTTGTTGTCTTTCCCGGGCCCTGGGTTTGTTACACCATTTGTTGAGTCCGACGCTGTGTTGGAGGGCAGCATCACATCGACGGAGAACGTAGGAAAATCGTATGTCAGAGAACATCGAAAACGCGGGTGAAGCCACACCGGAGACCGCTCCAGCAGCAACGCCGGACATCAGTATGGAAAAGGTTGTCGCCGCTTCCACTCCTGCCCCATCCCGCAAACATTCAGCCGTAGCCGACATCCTCAATGGCGAGATCGATTCGCCGATGATGGGCGACGATGAATTCCGCAATCTTTTTGAAACCAAGGTTTCGACGCTGAAGGCAGACGACATGGTTCACGGAACTGTGGTGTCGGTCACAAAGGACGAGATCCTCGTCGATATCGGCTTCAAGTCGCTGGGCGTTGTGCCACGTGCCGAATTCGTCGGCGCAGAGCTCCTCACAGCAGGTGAAGTCGTTGACGTGTTTGTTGAGAAGATCGAGGACGGCGATGGCCGCCTGATGCTCAGCCGCCGTCGTGCCGACTTCATGAAGACATGGGAAGAAATTCTCAAGCTCGCCGAAACGCAGACAGTCACCCAGGTTCGCATCCTTCGCCGCATCAAGGGCGGTATGGTTGTTGACCTGCTCGGTATCGAAGCCTTCCTTCCAGGCTCGCAGATCGACGTGCGCCCCGTGCGTGACTTCGATGCATGGGTTGGTCGCACGATCGATGTGCGCGTTGTGAAGGTGAATCATCCTAGCGAAAACGTCGTCGTGTCGCACAAGGTCCTGCTCGAAGAGCAGCTCGCCGAGCAGCGCGTCAAGATCCTCGAGCTTCTCGAAAAGGGACTCGTTCTCGAAGGTACCGTCAAGGCCATTTCGGACTTCGGTGTGTTCGTGGACCTTGGTGGAGTAGACGGTCTGGTACACATCACGGACCTCTCATGGGGCCGCGTGTCGCATCCAAGCGAGATCGTCCAGCTGGATCAGCAGGTCAAGGTTGTGGTTCTGGACCTCGACGAAAACCGCAAGCGCATTTCGCTTGGTATGAAGCAGCTCACGTCACACCCATGGGATCAGATCGGCGAGCGCTATGAACCAGGTGCACGTGTCCGTGGCAAGGTGGTATCGCTGACCGATTACGGTGCCTTTATCGAGATCGAAAAGGGCGTCGAAGGTCTTATCCACATCAGCGAAATGTCATGGACGCAGCACGTCAAGCACCCATCACAAGTGGTGTCGCTCGGCCAGATGGTCGAAGCCGCTGTGCTGAACATTGACAAGGGTGAGCGCAAGCTTGCGCTTGGCATGAAGCAGCTCGAACCAGATCCTTGGAACGACCTCACAGCCAAGTATCCTGGCGGATCTGTGCACAAGGGTATCGTTCGCAACCTCACCAACTTCGGCGTCTTCATCGAACTCGAACCGGGTGTTGATGGCCTCGTGCACATCTCCGACCTGTCGTGGACGAAGAAGATCCGTCACCCGGGTGAATTCGTCAAGAAGGGCGATGAACTTCAGGTTGTTGTTCTTGCCATCGACAATGAGCATCGCCGTATCTCCCTCGGACACAAGCAGATCTCAGAAAACCCGTGGGACATCTTCGAGAACGAATTCGCCGTCGGTATGGAAACCGAAGGCAAGATCGTTCGCCTCATCGATAAGGGTGTGATCGTTGAAATGCCACAAGGCGTTGATGGATTCGTACCTGTATCGCAGCTGTCCTTTGCGCCGGTTCGTACGATCTCTGACTTCTTCAACGTAGACGACACGCTTCCTCTGAAGGTTGTCGAATTCGACAAGGAGCAGAAAAAGATCGTTCTGTCGGCTGTAGAGTATCTGCGTGGTCGTTCAGCTGAGGACATCGCCAAGTACAATGCCAACCACCCTGTTCCGAATGCAGACAAGTACAATGCAGACGGATCAGCTTCGGCAGCAACAACGATCGAAGACCTCGAAAGCAGCGAGCCAGTTTCAGAGTGATTGCTCTGATTTTCTGTGGTTAATTCGTAATCATGAAAAGGCCTGCCGTTCGGCAGGCCTTTTTTATGTTGCGCTCCGTTATGAGTCTACAGCCTATTCTTGACGAGTTGTTTGCGATGACGTTCCATGCAGGCATCAAGCCGGGACTGGAACGTATAAACTCTCTACTGGCGGATCTCGGTGATCCGCATCATCGGCTCACCACGATTCATGTAGCCGGAACCAACGGCAAAGGCTCAACGTGTTCAATGCTGGCCTCGATCCTGACCGAAGCAGGATACAATGTTGGGCTCTATACCTCGCCCCACATCCGCCGCTTTAACGAACGGATCCGCATCAACGGCACGCCGATATCCGACGTCGACGTCGCTCGCCTTGCGGTGCCCCTTATGGAACAGGCGAAAACAATTGGCGGCACCTTCTTCGAGGTCACCACAGCAATGGCCTTCCAGTACTTTGCTGAACGCCGTGTTGATGTTGCCGTTATTGAAACGGGGCTTGGTGGACGTCTTGACGCAACAAATGTGTGTACTCCCCTTTTGAGTGTTATTACAGCGATCGACCTCGATCACATGGAGTACCTCGGCACAACCATTCCACAGATCGCGGGTGAGAAGGCCGGCATCATCAAAGTCGGTGTGCCGGTGGTGATCGGGCCGAACGGCGCTGATGCCTGCGACGTGTTCGAGCGTCGAGCCGAGCATGTGGGCTCGGAGATCGTCTTCGCTGAGGATTGTGTGGCTGTGGAGGTAGACGCATACTATGCCGATCTGACCATGAGCATTTCGGCCATTGCCGATGACACGCGTCGCTATTACGTGAGCGAACTCACGGGGCTCCATCAGGCAGAGAACATCTGCACCGTCCTCGGAGCTATCCCGATTCTTCAGCGTAGTCTTGCGATCGACGAAGAAGATATCCGTCGTGGGCTGCGCTCTGTCCGACGCAACAGTGGCATTGCTGGACGCACAGAGATCATTGCCAGCGAACCACTCACGATCATCGACGTATCGCATAATCCCGGCGGTATTCACTCGCTGGTGCGCACGCTCATGGACTCGCGCATTGCCGGCCCCCTTCATGTGGTCTTTGGTGCGATGGCCGACAAAGACGTCGAGGGCATGCTACGTGAACTGCTTGCGCTGCACCCTAACGTTCATGTATGCTCACCAGATCTGCCCCGCAGCATGCCGTATCCTGACGTAGCAGCCATCGCAAAAAGCATCGGCCACGAACAGGTGATCTCTCACACATCCGTGGCCGAAGCGGTGCAGGGGGCTCGTGCACAGGGCACAACCATCATCTGCGGGAGTTTTCATGTGGCCGATGAGGCAGCCCAGGCACTGGGCTTTCTGTCGTAAGCGGCCCGGTTCGTCTTAGAAGATCATCGCCAGTGCAAACAGGATAGCGAAGACAACTTGCAGCTGAATTGTTGCTACGTTGCCCTTGACGAGTGCACGACTGTTGATGTTCTCACGCATGTACTTGGTCACCCAGCCGCCCCATACAGCGCCGATTGCTGCAACGCCATAGAGAAGGGGCTTCTGGTGCTCCATCGCAAGCCATACGGTAATGCCAAGTGCGCCGAGAAGAAAGATCGCGTAAAACACCGGAGCCATGGCGTATCCGAAGGTCACCACCAGATGGTTCTTCCCAGTTGACGCGTCGCCCTCGGTGTCTGGCACCTGGTTGATCAGCAGAATGTTCGTGGTCAGCAGTCCGGTCGGGATACCAAAAAGGAACGCATCCCAGTTCATGGTGCCCGTTAGAACGTAGTACATACCCATGGTGATCAGCGGACCAAAGGCCATCCCGATGGTGATCTCTCCGAGACCGTGGCGTGCCACGAGGCGAAGTGGCGGAGCGGTGTAGAAGAAGCCGAGTGCCAAGCCCGTCAGACCAATCGTGAGCACGCCGGTGCCAACTGCTGAGGTCAGATAGAGACCGATGCCAAGGGCAATCAGCGCCAGCACAGATGCAACCTTCAGTGTACCCTTCAGATCGATGAGACCAAGTTCGATGGAGCGCGAGCCCCCTGAGTACTGAACGAAGTACTT
>JBJTEQ010000221.1:0-14266 GCA_046092945.1 Kapaibacterium sp. (SeqCode) | reverse complement strand
GATGTTGCCGTTCTGCACTGCTGTCCGACGCAGGTTCTCAAGAGCTTGCTCCGCTTGGCTGCCACCACGTGCCTTGACGCTGGCAACATTGGAGATCTGCTGCTCCTTCTCGTCGGTCGTCGAGCGTATCACCTCGTCGGGAATAACCGTTGGCGAGCCCGTCGAACTCAGGAAGGTGTGCACGCCAACAATCGCGTCCTCACCCGTGTGCTTAAGTGTTTCGTAGTAAAGCGACTCCTCCTGGATCTTGTTGCGCTGGTACATGTTCTCCATGGCACCCAGCACACCGCCACGATCCGAAATGCGACGGAACTCTGCACACACAGCCTCTTCCACGAGGTCCGTCAACTCCTCAATGATGAAGGATCCCTGGATAGGATTCTCATTTTTTGCCAGACCCAGCTCACGGTTGATGATCAGCTGAATAGCCACGGCGCGACGAACGCTTTCTTCGGTCGGTGTTGTGATCGCTTCGTCGTAGGCATTCGTGTGCAGCGAGTTACAATTGTCGTAGATGGCATAGAGCGCCTGCAGCGTCGTTCGGATATCGTTGAAGTCGATCTCCTGCGCATGGAGCGATCGTCCGGACGTCTGGATGTGATACTTCAGCATCTGTGAGCGCTCGTTGCCGCCATACACGTTCTTCATGGCCTTTGCCCAGATGCGACGGGCCACGCGGCCGATCACGCTGTACTCGGGGTCAACACCATTGGAGAAGAAGAATGACAGGTTCGGCGCAAAGTCGTCGATGTTCATTCCCCGCGAGAGATAATACTCCACGTAGGTGAAACCATTGGCGAGTGTAAACGCCAGCTGCGTGATGGGGTTCGCACCAGCCTCGGCGATATGATATCCCGAGATTGACACGGAGTAGAAATTGCGGACGCTTTCCTGAATGAAATACTCCTGTACATCACCCATCATGCGCAAGGCGAACTCCGTCGAAAAGATGCAGGTGTTCTGCGCCTGATCCTCCTTGAGAATATCCGCCTGCACGGTTCCACGGACGCTTCGGAGGGCGCGCTGGCGGCATTCCTCGTAGAGATCCGGCGGCAGTACTTTGTCACCTGTGATTCCCAGTAGCTGAAGGCCAAGACCATCGTTGCCGTCGGGAAGTTCTGTCGAGCCATCTCCGTGACGATACTGCGGTCTGGGGAGCCCCTTTTCCGCGTAGATGGCATCGATACGCTGCTCCACTGCATCGCTCAGTCCGCGCTCCTTGATCAGCTTTTCGCATTCCTGGTCAACGGCCGCATTCATGAAAAATGCCAGAAGCATCGGGGCCGGACCGTTAATCGTCATCGATACGCTTGTGGAAGGGGCGCACAGGTCAAAGCCCGAGTAGAGCTTCTTTGCGTCATCAAGCGAGGCAATGCTCACACCCGAGTTGCCGATCTTTCCGTAGATATCCGGACGGTGATCGGGGTCTTCGCCGTAGAGCGTGACACTGTCAAACGCTGTTGACAGGCGCGCTGCCGACATGCCGCGGGAAACGTAATGGAAACGCTTGTTTGTGCGCTCCGGGCCGCCCTCGCCGGCAAACATCCGGGTAGGATCTTCATTGGTGCGCTTGAACGGATACACGCCGGCGGTGTAGGGAAACTCACCCGGAACATTCTCCTGCATACTCCACCGGACGATCTCGCCCCAGTCCTGAAACCGTGGCAGAGCGATCTTCGGGATCAGCGTGTGAGCAAGTGATTCGGTGTAGTTCTCGACCTTGATCTCGCGTCCACGCACAGTGTACGTGTAATGCTCTCCCTGATACAACGCCTTCTTGGCATCCCATGATGCCAGGAGTTGTCGTACCTCGCGATCAAGCTGCTGCTCGAGATCATCTGCGGTGCGCTTCAGCGCATCAATGGTGACACGATGTGCGTCTGCTTCGGAGATTCCCGCAATGCCTGCCGTTTGTTGGTCGATATCCATGGTCTTACTTCGAATGGTTGACCGAGTAGAGTCCGATCGATGAGAGAAGTCCACCCACCCAGAGTGTGCGCACCTGAGCAGCCTCAAATGTTACATCGGTTGGAGGTAGCACCACGTTCTTTGATCCCGCACGGTAGGCAACAACGCGGTACCGACCGGGAGCAATGGTGATAAACTGATTTGATGTGCCTGCCACAGCGCTGCTTTCGCGGAACTCGAGTGACCGAAATCCATCGGGAAGGAGTTCTGTTGTGTCGCGTTGCAGTACAATGTCGAGCAAGGGGGCGTCAGGAGAAAGATTCACAACCCGTAGTGACGTCATGGTCGGATCCTGGGCACGTTCAGGCTCTTCGAGCTCCATACCGACGATGTTCGGTGGAACAAGCGTACCGGTAACGAACATTGTTTTTCGACTTCGAAGTGTAGCAAGCGTTCGCACGTTCGTGACCAGTGGAGTGCCATTGGCCAGCACTTCTACCGTGTGCGTTCCAAGGTCCAGCTCCTGATATCCAGTTGCATTGGGAAAGGCCACCTGCACCATCTTGGGAGATGCCTTACCGTCGATCTTTACATCGAAATTGCGAACACCGATCACGGCATTGACGATCTGAAAATTGCCCACATCGGGCGGAATCAGAAGATCGACTGGTGCTTCCTGTGCGCTCTCCGAAAGCAACCGCGGCGTAAACGGCCATGAGTCGGCAAGTTGGAGCGTACCTGTCAAAAACAACGTGTACGACGTGCCGGCCGAAAGAACAACCTCTTTTACCGCCGCATCATAGGGAATCTGCCACTGCCGCACCACACGCAGAAGATGCGAACCGGGATCAACCGTTACCCACCCCGAAATAGAACGGAATGGAAGTTCTGCCTGCGTCACAACACGATCATCACCAAGAAACACCGATAGCTCTCCGAAAGCATCCGTGGCGTTGATCACGCGAAGGCGGCACTTACCTGACGGCACCGTACCCGAATCACGGACGATGACTGCTGTATCCGGCAGACGCGTCGGTTCGAACACCGTCGTTGATGGGAACATCACAACCGAGGAATTCGAAGACGCAGGGAAAGCCCCCTTCACGCGGGAATGGACAACGGAACTTGATCCATTATCAACAACCACCTCGACGTTGTCCATAGAGGAGGACAATTCCTGACGGGGTCCTTGATACCCAGAGGAAACCGTTGGCTCGTATGGGGTTGCGCTGATTGTTAGGCGTGCCTGCTTGGACGGGACCATGCCATTGTACAGGCGCACCGTTGGCTTTACCTCTGCGGGGGCCGTCGGTTCGGTGCTACTGCACGCCGCGAGGAACAGGCATAGCGCCGCAACCAGAGTAGCAGAGAGTGATGGTGTCAGTCGCGAGGTCATCGACGACGCCTCTCTGCTGCGCGCTGTTCCTCGAGATGGGTAATCGTGTCCTGCACCTGCCAGAGCGCCCGGGCAAGCGAGGCTTGCTTCTGCACGTGTGCATCGTAGCGCTTGTTCTCCTCGACCAGTTCGGCAAGGTATCGAGTTCTATCGGGCGGAATGATGTAGATCTTTTCGCTCATCTCGCTCGTTATCGTAAACGAGGACGTCCACGAAAGCGAGCACCGCGATGTAAGCACATCGATAATCGAACGATACAGGGTGTTGGTGCCCGGGTCGTTGAACTGCGATGCTATCGTGCCATGAACCGGCATATTCTCAAGGGGCTCACCAAAGCGCTGGCGGCTGCGCTGGTACTGCTTGCGCACGTCGCGCAGGGCATCAAGGGCGCCGCGCTTATCAAACTTGTTCAGCGCAATGAGATCGGCATAGTCGATCATGTCGATCTTCTCGAGCTGTGTGGCAGCACCGAACTCCGGCGTCATGACGTACATCGACACATCGCAGACGTCTGTGATCTGACTGTCGCTCTGCCCAATACCCGCCGTTTCTACGATGATCAGGTCAAACTCGGCGTATGAGAGGATCCGAATTGCGTCGGTGACATGGGGATTGAGGGCCACATTGGCTTCACGCGTGGCGAACGAGCGCATATACACACGATCATCACTCACGGCATTCATGCGGATACGGTCGCCCAGTAGTGCTCCACCAGTCTTGCGCTTGGACGGATCCACGCTCAGGACCGCAATGCGGCGCTCCGGCTGATCGAGCAAGAATCGGCGGACGATCTCATCCGTCAGCGAGGACTTTCCAGCGCCCCCTGTCCCCGTAATACCCAGTACCGGAGCCCGCTTGGCGCTATCGGCAAAGGCGACCAGGTCCTTATGGCCTCGTTCGGCGCAGGAGATTGCCCGGGCAATAGCCATTGGGCTGCGCATCTTTACCTGGTCGGCCAGCGTTTCAAGCTCTCCCACCGGGGGCACAAAGTCACTCTTCTGCACCAGGTCATTGATCATCCCCTGAAGCCCCATGGCACGGCCATCATCCGGAGAATACACCCGGGTAACCCCGGCTGCATGGAGCTCTTCGATCTCCGTTGGCAGGATAGTTCCACCGCCTCCGGCGAAGATGCGGATATGGCTTGCCCCCTGTTCATCGAGCAGGCGACGCATGTACGTCAGGTACTCTACGTGTCCGCCCTGGTAGGACGTCATGGCAATAGCCTGAGCGTCTTCCTGGATGGCGCAATCGACGACTTCCTTAACCGACCGGTTGTGGCCGAGGTGGATCACCTCGCAGCCGGTTGACTGGATAATCCGTCGCATCACATTGATGGCAGCATCATGTCCGTCGAACAGTGAGGCGGCCGTAACAACGCGCACCGTGGTTGAGGGCGTGTAGGGGGCTTGCGGTTGCATGCGAAAAATCGCCGGGTTAGTGTGGACAACGGCGCAAAACTACACAGGATAAGGGGTTCGCACGGTCCCGGGCAGTGGCCAAAGCTATACTGACGGGAATTGCAATGCTCATGCGCATATTGTCGTTCGGCGGTCGAAATGACCGTCGGAACTCACCACTGTCGAGGATTTCCCATGACAAAGAACGTTGGCACACTCGATAAGACGGTTCGAATCGCCACCGCAGCCCTTTTTGCCACCAGCGTGGCCCTAGGTTGGGTATCGGGCACGCTCGCCTGGGTTCTAGGCGCAGGCGCAGTGGCCCTCGTTGGTACCACGATAACCTCCTTCTGTGGTATTTACGCGGTCCTTGGCATCACCACTTGCAAGATTGCCCGGTGAACTGGCGGGTAAATGCACGCTGAGCTGATGATGCTCGGTGGCGCCGAGGAAATCGGGGCCAACTCATGCTATATCGAACTTGACGGAACGGGTATCATCATTGATGCCGGACTGCATCCGCGAGACCGAACTTCCCGGGCGTTTCCGGATGTGGATCTGCTCGGAGAGCGCCCCACAGACGCCCTGCTCGTAACCCACGCCCATTCCGACCACATTGGCGGGGTCCCGTATGTAATGCGACGTCTTTCGCACCTGCGGCCGATCATGACCTTTGCCACGCGCGACCTGAGTCATATCGTCATGCAAAACGGTGGACGTCTGCTCCGGAATGATCTCGGGGCATCGTTCCCCAAGGAGTGGCTTTCGTTCTATCAGCGGGAAGAAATCGAAGCACTGCGCTACGCCTTTGAAGCATTGCGCTATGAAGAGCCCCTTACCCTGCGAGGCTACTCCGGTCGATCAGACGTCGAGGTAACCTTTCACTGGTCCGGACACATCCTTGGTTCCGCCAGCGTTTCCCTCAAGTGCAGAGGGCTGTCCATCCTCCACACAGCAGATGTGATGATGGCCGACCAGGTTGTTGTCCCGAAGGCCAGCCTGCCCCGACACCACGTTGATGTGCTCATTACCGAGTCGACAAATGCCGCAACAGAGTCCGTTCCGGACTTCCCAACCGAGGCTAAGCGACTGGCCGCATTCATCAACACCGTCGCCGGGCGTAATGGGTCGGTCCTCCTACCATGCTTTGCGCTCGGAAAGCTGCAGGAAATGATACCACTGCTCTACAACCTGATGCGCAAGGGAAGTATTCCGCATCTACCGATCTATTCAGGGGGCATCGGGGTGCGCATCAACAAGGTGTATGATCAATACTGCTACAGCGACCCCATGCGCAGGCCGGGATTTGAGGTTTCGGATGTTCCTCAGGTACGACTGCGGCGCGATGAGCTCCTCCAAGGCGACTACTTCAAGGAACCATCGATCGTGCTTGCCCCATCGGGAATGATGAACCCGGGTACGATGTCCTACACGCTTGCTCGACAGTGGTTTACGAAGAAGGAGTTTGGCATCGCGTTTATCGGCTATCAGGATCCGACCACTCCGGGGTATGGTCTACTCAACTCCGAAAAGAAGAAACCGTTCGACTTCGGAGGCACGCGGTGCAGTCGCGTGTGCGATGTCGAACGGTTTCGTTTCAGCGGTCATGCCTCACGCGAACATCTTCTTGAACTTGCTACGGACATTCGGCCGAAAACCGTGGTCGTTGCCCACGGAGATGTCCACGCATGTGAAATACTTGCAGCAGAGATTAATGCACGCCTTCCGGGAACACGTATCATCATTCCGCGTCACGGGGCTTCCTATACCCTCAGCTGATCATCGTTGAACAATGAAAGGTCGGCGTATCATACCTCCTGCGCGTGTGTGACCGACTATACTGTAACTGCCTGTTCCCATATCCGTGACGTTCAACACGCATCCAGATGCGCCATCGGCGGGTTCCATACGGCGCAGAATGGTGCCCTGAAGATCAACGATCTCGATGTGTTTCATGGGTTCAATCCACGTGAGCCGAATCTTCTCTGCGGCAGGCATCGGGGCAACATTCAGTTCGGTAGGATCCGAGCTGTAGGCTTCAACACTCGTCGGCATTAGTGATTGTTTTCGGAGCGTCATAAAGCCAACGCTGTGTATTGTTCGCGATCGCTGTTCAGCATCGCGTATGACGATACGATATCTTGACCCTTCATTCAATGTGGTTGGAATCGTCCAAGCAAACTCCCGCTGCTGAGCCGGTACTCCAGAGGCAATCACCGTCGATGATTGACGCATCCCATCCCACAGTTCAACGTCCACCAGAGTTGCTTCAAGATCATTCGTCCAATGAACGACGATCGAGGTACCTGTGGTAACTGTTGATGATGCACCCGGTGTTCGCACCGCAACGTCCGCCATCGCGGCGGAACCGCAGAGCAGCAGTATTGCGAAACAGAAGGTTGAATAGGTAGATGTCGATTTCCGGCAGTCGAGCTGTCCGCTCCTGGTGAAATGTGTTCTCATGGTTTTGTTCCTAGTAATGATGAATAGATAAATGGTGCACAGATGATCCTGTGCGGACGACACAGAAATAGATACCCGGTGCAAAATCCGCCAGTGAGATCGTTTCTCTCTTTTGCGAGTTGGAACGAGTGTATATCTGCTGACCCGCGACATCAATGAGGGCGATCGTTGAGGTCGAAGGGTCGGCATATTCGACGATCACAGCGCCGGCATCATAGTGTATTTGAATACCGACATCGGAATCAACTTCCACGCTGGTTGCTTTCCTTCGGAAATAGGCCGTGAACACCGTTTCTGTACCGATCGGCCAGCAACGCGTTGTGATCGTCTGAGACCTTTTCATAGGGTCGAGCGGGATCTCCTCAAAGTCACACTTCCAATACAAAAACTCATAACCATATTCATCCCACGCATCAATGCGATACTCACCGGTGTTCAACCATGCACGGTGCGCGTGCGTCGGTTGAACAAGCTGCCCAGCCGCTATCGGCTCACCTGTTGCCACATCGACTGCACGGGCATACGCAGTGAAGGCTGGTGCAACGCGAAACTCGAGTTCCGTGGTATCTGTACGGTCCTTTCCAGACCAGTATTCGCAGTACATCCGCACCACATACGTTCGGGTTTTGGCTGGATCATTCTCGACTTCAAGTTTCTCCTGTGGTATTACCATAAGATGCTCAGCCCCCTCACAGATAGCCTTCGACGGTATGCGTCGGTATGTGCGAACCGTACCCAGAAGAGTCAGTTCATACAGCTCCGCGCACGAGCCGATCGACATCGTTCCGTAAGGAGGGAACGGGGGAACCCGACCAATCCGCAATGTATCCATACACTGCGGGATGTACTTCCCCCAGTCAGATGTGCGGGGAATGTAGATCGACTTTTCTAGGCATGTAGTTGGCACAGGGATCTGCTGTGCGAACACAATTGATGCACCTACAACGATTAACGTCGTAATCAATACGCTTTGCTTCATACGAGAGATCCTGCACAATTATGTCAAATCATTCGGATACTATCGGACAACTGCTCTACTCACAAACCATTGCCCTCGCAGACGATACTCTGCATTTTCAACGTTGATGAGTATACGTGGTGCAGTAGGCGCTGACATTCCCCACAGTGTGTCTACTGTCTCTAGATAGGTGGCTTCGCCAAGTTGGTCGTCCTGTTCCACGATAGGAAGCAGGGAGCTGATGAGCCCCGACCCCAGTGAGATAAGTTCAAACGGAATGTTCTTTGCGAAATCAGCGCCCTGATCACTTCGATAGGCATTGGCACGAACACGGATGGAGTCGAGCACTCCCTGAATTCGGTTGACAAGGCATCGATCATTGTTCTTACAATCCTCATCCCAGGAACCAATTCGAGAAAAAGCCAGATCGTCGGAATCCATCCAGGCCGTCTGCGCCCAGATCTCACGATTACCAAAGGAGAATGCTGCCCCATCATCACTATAGTCCACTGTGCAGTCGCCCGACCATGATTGCTGCTGACCGCAATCCGGATACCGCACGAATCCATCGGCAGCATTTGGTGCACCGTTAAGCGCAATGTTCATCCCATACAGAGCATGATAGAGTTCTCCTGTGTTTTCCAGGATGAACCAATCTGTATCTCCATCAAAAGCAAACACTGCGTCTGACATCCGAAGACCGAATCCCGGAATCTCCATACGGTTCAAGGTGAACTGTCGACTTGCGATAAGGGGCTCATTATCCACCGAACGAATCGCATTGGTGCAGGTCAGATCAATGATGCCCATATGCAGTGCCTGTTTGACGGGCTTTGTACCGGGTTCGAAGATCGACATCTCGACCTTGTCGAGGAACTGGCCGGTGGACGACAACAAGTTGGTGTTTCCTCGATCGCTGCTGCTCGTTGTGAAGTCGAGTTTCTTTTCCTGAGGATCCGTATGAAGAATGCTTGCAAAGCATGATGCCGTGATGCCTCCCGCATTGATCGTTGTTACGTTAAGCGGGCGGGAAAACTTGAGCTTTACCGTTGTCCCACGACGCGGAACATACTCGAGCTGACGGCAACCATAGGGTTCATCCGATGCCCGGTCATAGTACGTCAGCGGATCGAACCAACGCTCCTTGAACTCCGCCTTCCATCGTTCGCCACGAGCGTTTGTGCGCACACGCAATGCTATTGAATCAACCACAAACTGCTGACGAAACGCTGACCGCATGGCGATTTCCCGATGTCCGAGGTCAGCCCCATCACATGATTTTGCATCGAATTGTGCAAGATCCTGAGAGATCGTTAGGGTGAAGACATGTGCTCCGGGACGGGGAGTACCGGCGCGGGGCTGCACGTACTTCGGACGGTTCGACCACCACCGCCATTCCTCGCCGCGTTGAACCGCAGCGCGAACGGTAATGCGGACTTCGTCACCACAACGCAATCCAACGCGCTGCTGAGCAATGTTGGAGACAATGCAGTTTGTTGCAAACAAAGGCTGCCAGGTATCAACTCCGCGGATCGACACCCGCTTGTCGATATCAATGCGGGTCTCTGCATGTGGCTGACGATCCAGCAGAACATTATCGTCATGCTCCGAGCCCAGCAATACTCGGTCGATGCGCAGATCAATCGGGATCCGCTGGCCAAAGATGGTGAGGGTGTTCTCCGGATTCAGCAGTTCAGACTCTACACACAGCTCACGTCGCCCCTTTGTAAACCATACTGCATTACCCTTTGCAGCATCTTGATATCCGGTGATCTCCCAACAGTCGTCAGCAACAACGCAAACCGTCCGAAAGACCCGCTGAACATCTTCAAACTCTGTTTCCGTGGTGAACTGAATGTGCTGATCAATCGGATGGAGTTCCTCGACCTGAGAGTTTGCCAGTTTAGCACGAAGACGGTATCGGTCTCCGGTCATCGGAGTTAGCTTTTGGAATGTAGGGTTGATATGGACATGCGGAACATTGTTTACCGTTTGACCTCCTCCCTGCATATGTCCGTTGGTACTGGCATGCGTGCTCGATGAGAGAAGAACAGCCTGTGGAATTGACAGGGCGGGCGAAGCGTTGCCATTACAACCGATGATCGAGCTGCTCCACGATGTGAAAGTAGCGCCCGTTGCGCTTTGTGCAAGGACATTCAGCCGTTGTACCGTGGTCGCAATGCGAAGGTTTGCTGAATCGACCACAACCGCCAGAACACTCCCATCCTGATCGGTCACGGTGACATCTCCCAGTGAATCTACTGTTATCGATACATCGATCGAATCAATGGGTTCGTAAATCGCCCGAAGATCCAATGTCGCGTGCATCTGTGTGCATGACATAGGAAGATCCAGTGTGGACGTCGTGACCTTATCTGCAGAAGGTACATTCGGACTTTCCCATCGAACGAATCGATACTGGTTCTCGGCTTGTTCCGGCATGCTTGCCACCAGACGTCCACCAGCACTAACAACGGCTTCGTTGGCTGCTGCTGCCGTCGTGACCGTTTCGGGCAGCGTCTGCCCATCAGCTGTCTGCGCAGTAACGATCACTCTTCCGGCTCCTCGAACCATAGCTTCAAGGCGTCGGTCATCGTCTGTGCTGCCTGTGATCTTTGACAGGCTAACATTGATCCGCAGTGGAACGGAAGTTGACCATCCTTCCCGAGGAAAGACGGCCACAGTGTTGCGACCGGCACGACAGACCTGGACATCTTGAACGGGAGCCCAGGATCCATTTTGCTCTGGTTGTTGCACTGTGATCAGGTCGCTCACCGTGAGATCATTATCCAGTGCTTCTGTAAATCGAATCCACACGATTGTCGAGCATTGAATAATGTCCATAGAGTCGATTGTCGTCGTAGCCACCCTTGGTACATCCGGACTTGTCGTAAAGTCAACCTCCATGGGTGTGATTGGAACGGGACCAGTTGGGGATTGTGTCATGAGTCCCTGGACAACGCAGTGGTAGGTGGTGCCCGGCATCAACCTTCGAGGCTTCCATTCAATGGTTCTCTCATCCAGAAAGGATACTGCTCCGATAACACTTTGTCGGGCCCAGTCCTTTCGATCCGTCGTTTCGATAATCGATCGACGCACAACCAGTACCGTCGGCTCCATCTGGTGTCCGGACAACGAGGATGCTGGCAAACGACCTGAAACTGAAGAGGGGAAAATCGGTGAGGGGGCTCGCACTCTCACACACGCCGACGTCGACACGTCACTCTGACCGTCAAACGGGGATGTCGTGACACCCTCCGGTTGAGCCCATACGCGGCTGACACATAGAATCAGTGCCGCAACAACAGATACATACCACATAACAACCTCCGATAGATGAATGAGGATTTATGTGCACCTCTGTGGTGCATCTATCGGGTGTTGTACGTTTTTCGGGAAAAACGTGACGCTATAAAATCTCGATTCGAAAAACAGATGGCCAGTGCTTGCCGGTAACGTAGATGTTGTTGCTCACAGGATCTAGGGCAATGCCATTCATCACATCTGTTGTAGGCGTCCTCGCCTCCTGAGGCAGGATGCCCGTCAAATCGATCACTCCAGTAACACGTCCCGTCGATGGATCGATTCGGACGATCGTTTCCGTCTGCCACACGTTGGACCAGATCTCGCCACCGATCCATTCGAGTTCATTCAGATTGCCTACCGGACTGCCGTTAAGCGTCACGTCGATAGAACGCATTCGGCGGAAATCTTCCGGATTGTGAACAGTAATGGTGCTGGTTCCATTGCTCATGAAGAGACTCTCACCATCAGTTGTCAGGCCCCATCCCTCACCGGTATAAGTGAAGGTACCTTCCCGCTTCAGCGTCTTGGCGTTGAAAATGAACCCCTGCTGATTTAGCCAGGTGAGCATGTAGATCCGCCCCTTTAGCAGAGCGATCCCCTCGCCGAAGTATCGCGCGTCGATAGATTCCTTCTGTTGAACCTTACCAGTTGGAATGGCAACACGACGGATACCGGAAAATCCATACTGGCCGGTACTCTCCAGGAACACACCCTTATCAACAACCAGCCCCTGTGTGAAAGCTCCCACATCATGTGGCAGAGTCTCGAGGATACGGAAACCATACCGCCGAGCGCCGGGAGCTGATGGTGGTGGTGTTTTTGTGCCTGTGCGCTCTTCCACCGGCTTTTCGGTAGTGCAGCCGATAAGCATGGCACAGATTATGCTTGCGAATATCAGGTTGGGCTTCATTTCAGTGGACGAATCTAGCGAGTTTTGTCCCTGCCTGAATTTTATGTCATCTATGTCTCGACGTCGGACCCTTTCTTCTGTGGTTCTCGGAGTATCCGGGATCATCTTCGTTTCAACAATGTTGTTCATCTATACCGACGGTCTACAGACCGGATCGGGGTTGCGAACAACATCTGTTGATACCGGACGCACCGTTAGCGAAGCGGAACGTAAACAGCAGCGTCGAGACAGCATTGAACGCCGCTTCACACCGATCTCCTATCATCGGGTGCCGATCCGCTCAAAGGCCACACTCGACAGTATCCGGCGCGTCTGCGCCAGGACGGGTGAATCTCTGCCGGCATACCGGGTTATGAGGCTGCTCAACAGAAAAGACCTGCAGTATGTGCGTGTTGGGGATACTCTGGTAATGCCCGATACGATCGTGTCAGATCTGCGAGCCTACTCGGTATTTCCGCAGTACTGGGCAGGGGGCGATACCATTCCCAAGATCGTTCTGGTCAGTAACACGTGGCAGTCATATGCCTGCTATGAGTATGGGGAGTTAGTTCGCTTTGCCGCCTGTAACTCCGGCGAAGAACGCAAGCCGTCGTTCCCCGGACGCTATGCAGTGTACTGGAGACAGCGCCTTCGAATCAGTTCGTTGAATGATGAGTGGAAGCTACCGTTCACCGTCAACTTCCACCTGCAGGCAGGAAGTGCATTCCATCAGTTCGATATGCCTGGACGTCCGGTTTCACACTCCTGTGTCCGGCAGTTCATCGAAGATGCCGAGTGGTTGTTCAAGTGGGTGCGCGTGGCCCGGAAGGATACCGTTCGTCATGTCTACATCTCGATGTCGGGAACACCGGTCATCATCATCGACATATTTGATTTTTCTCGAAGAAGGGGCGGACCATGGCTCGAGCTGACCTCCAATTCTCCCGTCCGTCTTGATTTGCCGAACGACCCGCTTGGTGTTGAGGAAGCACTCATCCCGATCTCTCAGGTTCCGCACGACAGCCGTGGTTCTCTGCGGAACTATAAGCGATATCTGACCGCCGATAGCGTGCTGCGGGCACGAAGCGTGATACGTCCGCATGTGAAGTTGCTTGAAAGTATCGACTACAATCAACGTCGAGCAAAGAAGGCTGCGGCGAAAAAAGCAGCTGCTCTCAAGGCAGCCCCACCCACGAAGTAATCACTTCTGATCTCTATCGGGCCAGCGCCGAAGATGTCGCTCGCGGATATCCTGCTCAGCCCCATGACTAGTCGGACGGTAGAGGTGCATCCCATCATATCCGTCTGGGTAGTACGAGGTTCGAACAAAGTGCTCAGGATGGTCGTGCGGATACTCATACCCGTGGCCAAAGCCCTGGTCTTTCATGAGACTCGTTGGAGCATTGCGCAGGTGCGGGGGGATCGCCACTGGCGGACCCTGACGAATAGAGGCCAAAGCGGCATCAACGGCCAGGTATGAGGCATTCGACTTCGGCGCTGTTGCGAGGTAGGTAACACCCTGAGCCAGAACGATCCTCCCCTCGGGCATGCCAATGCGTTCGATCGCCTGAAACACGCTCAGAGCCACCGATAAAGCATGTGGGTCGGCATTCCCAATGTCTTCACTGGCGAAGATTATCATCCGTCGAGCAATGAAATTTGGATCTTCTCCCGCTTCGATCATCACTGCGAGATAGAGGAGTGCGGCATCCGGGTCGCTTCCACGCATTGACTTGATGAAGGCCGACACCGTGTCGTAGTGATTATCTCCGTGCTTGTCATACCGTAGCAATGTCCGCTGGACCGCTTGGGAAAGCAGTGCTGCGGTGATGTGGATGGGGCCGGCGGTAGAGGGACGCATCATCACCGATGCTTCGATGGCATTGAGGGCTTTGCGTGCATCGCCCCCTGACGCACGAAGCAGGGAAGGCATATCATCGATGATG
>JBJTEQ010000220.1:0-4073 GCA_046092945.1 Kapaibacterium sp. (SeqCode) | reverse complement strand
GCCCCCGCCGAAGTACACCGATGTGAAAGGCGGCAACACGGACGTTGCCCGAAGGCGAATCTCGCTCAGCAGCGTTTCGACGAAGCGATCGATATGCTCGGTCGATTCGATGCTGTAGAAGTCGCAGTACGAGCACTTCTTTTCGCAAAAAGGGATATGTAGGTAGAGTCCGAACATGCTGGTAGATCTTACTGCACGACCTGAATGAACCGATCCCATCGAATATGCGGCAACGGGTTCTCGGTTGTTGCACCGTGAGACCAGTAGATGACAAGGGGCGTACCAATCACGTCGTCCAATGGCACACATCCCCAGTAACGTGAGTCGTAGGAGTTGCGCCGGTTGTCACCGAGGACGAAGAGAGAATCTGGTCCAACAATTGTCGTGAACGGACTTGACTGTGAGGACAGGACAGGATCCATTGGAGGCTTGGCAAGGGGCGGGTCTGGCAAGGGGCGACCATTAAGCCACACGCCCTCATGGGTGAGAGTTATGGTGTCGTTGGGAAGACCGATAACACGCTTAACGTAGGCCTCGCGAATAGCCGTGTCGGCGGCCTGACGGCTGAAGATAACAACGTCTCCGCGGCGCACGTCGCGGATGCGATAAGCCAGCTTGTTCACCATAATGTAGTCGCCCGGGAGCAACGTGTTTTCCATCGAATGCGATGGAATCTCAAAGGCACCGATCACAAATACTCGCAGAAGCAGTGCAACGAGCACTGCCGCGATGGCACTGGAGATGATGTCTTTCCAGGTAAGATCTGCAAGCCCCTTGTCCGACATGTCGAGTAGGATGACGTAGTAGCCGGGGCTTAGTGAATGATCGTACCGATGCGGCCCCAGCGGATCGACTTGAGCCGCTGTGCAAACGTCATGCGGGTTCCATAGACGGGATCGTTCGGAGCCCACGACCAGTATACGATCATCGGTGTGCCGACGACGTCTTCTTCGGGGATGAATCCCCAGAAGCGAGAATCAAGTGAGTTGTCGCGGTTGTCGCCCATTCCGAAAACGTAGTCGCGTTTCACCGTGTACGACGTGGCGGGCTTGCCGTCAATCGTCCCCATGGCAGCATCAACGATATGGCCTTCTCGGGCAATGAAAACAGCCCACTCGCGGAAGTTCTCAGGCGTCAGTGCGATAACGTCGCCTTCCTTCGGAATACGGATCGGACCGTAGTCATCTCGTGTATAGCCCTTACCCGGTGGGAATGTGGCTTCACGATCGGCATCACACACCATCACCCGTTGCTCGGGCGTCCAACCCATGAACTGGGCATGTTCTGGCAGAGAGTACTCCGTGCCGTTCACGAAAACCCGTCCACCCTTGATCTGGAGCACATCTCCAGCTGCTGCGACGCAACGCTTGAGGTAGTATTCGAACGCTGTTGGTTTTACGACGTCCCGATTGCCCGGAAACACAAACACAATCACATCACCCTGCTTGGGAGCGATGACCGGTGGGAGCTTGTAGTAGGGAAGGGGCTGATTCAAAAACGGGATGATCTGCGGAGTGGATGGACCAAAGACAAACTTGTTGACGAAAAGAAACTCACCGGCCAGCACAGTGCTCTCCATTGAGCCCGTAGGAACCACAAACGATGCCAGCGCCAGACCATTGATAATCGTGACGACAGTGAGAGACCAGACGATAGTCTTTACCCAGGCCATCAGGTGTTCGCCTAGAGTCTCTGGCTTTGGCGCATCAAGGCGTGCCTGACGTCGCTTAAGCATGAATGCGCCGAGGCTTCCCATGCGCTGGTAGAGTGATTCTATGAGTGCCATAAGGGATGATCAGTCCAATGAGAGAACAGCGTGGAATGCTTCCTGAGGAATCTCCACCTTGCCAACCTGCTTCATGCGCTTCTTGCCTTCCTTCTGCTTCTCGATGAGCTTGCGCTTTCGGGAAATGTCGCCACCATAACATTTGGCAAGAACGTTCTTGCGCATGGCGCTGATCGATTCGCGGGCAATGATCTTCGCACCGATTGCCGCCTGGATGGCAACATCAAACATCTGACGTGGGATAAGCTCACGGAGTTTGGTGCAGAGCTTCTTGCCCCATTCATGGGCCTTCTGGCGGTGAACAATCGACGAAAGAGCATCAACCTGTTCGCCATTGAGAAGGATGTCCATGCGAACTAGGTCCCCTGCCTTGTAGTCCGCATACTCGTAATCGAGCGATGCGTAGCCGCGAGTGTTGGACTTGAGCTTGTCGTAAAAATCAAAGACCACTTCACCGAGGGGAAGCTCAAACGTCATGTCAACGCGGTCAGCCGAGAGGTATGACTGACCAAGCATTTGTCCACGGCGCTCCATGCACAGCTTCATGATCGTGCCCACGTACTCTGACGGGGCAATGATCTGCGCACGGATGTATGGTTCCTGAATCTCGTTGATGTGCGTTGGATTCGGAAGCTGTGCCGGATTGTCAACCCAAAGAACTTCGTCACGTGTTGTGATAACCTTGTACTGCACGTTTGGTACGGTTGTGACGATCGTCTGATTGAATTCGCGTTCGAGACGTTCCTGGACAATCTCCATGTGGAGAAGACCGAGGAAACCGCAGCGGAAGCCGAAGCCAAGCGCGCTCGATGATTCCGGTTCGAACGTGATCGCCGAGTCATTAAGGGAAAGCTTACCCAACGCTTCACGCAGATCTTCAAAGTCATCACTGTCTGCCGGATAGATACCGCTGAAGACCATTGGCTTTACTTCGCGGAAGCCCGAGATCATCTCTGTTGTCGGGTTCGATGCAAGCGTAACCGTATCACCAACCTTGGTGTCCTGAAGTTTCCGGATGGCAGCGGTGAAGTATCCTACGTCACCTGCTGAGAGCACGCCTGTGCGTTGTCGCTGCATGAACAGAACACCAACCTCATCCAGCTCGTAGGTCTGCCCCGTGGCCATGAAGAGGATCTTGTCCTTCTCGCGCATCGTTCCATCGATCACACGTACATACACGATCACACCGCGGTAGGCATCGAACACCGAGTCGTAGATCAAAGCGCGCAATGGTGCCTTCGGATCGCCCTTTGGAGGGGGCACCCGGGCAACAACCGCTTCGAGAATCTCTTCGATGCCGATCCCGGCCTTGGCCGAAGCAAGGATCATGTCTTCTTCTTTGCAGCCAATGAGGTCCATCACCTGCTGCTTGACGCTTTCGATGGTTGTGACGGCGCTTGGCAGGTCGATCTTGTTGATCACCGGGATGATCTCGAGTCCCTGGTCGATAGCCATGAAGAGGTTCGAGATCGTCTGTGCTTCTACGCCCTGCGTGGCATCGACAACCAGGAGAGCCCCTTCACAGGCACTCAGTGAGCGCGACACTTCGTAGGAAAAGTCGACGTGTCCCGGAGTATCGATGAGGTTCAGCTTGTAGGAATTCCCATCATTGGCAGCATAATCCATCTGGATAGCGTGCAGCTTGATGGTGATGCCACGCTCTTGCTCGAGAGGATTATCGTCGAGGATCTGATTCATTGTCATCTCGCGCGCGGACACACGCCCCGTCCGCTCAAGCAGACGGTCAGCCAGCGTCGACTTTCCGTGGTCGATGTGCGCGATGATGCAAAAGTTGCGGTAGTTCTGCATAAGACGGCGAAGTTACGGAGTTACGGAGTTACGGAGTTACGGAGTTACGGAGTTACGGGTAGGGGCGAGACGCAGTCTCGCCCGATGCCCCGGTCTATCATGCGTTCATTTATTCCGACTCGTGGGTCGGCAAACGGGAACTTTGCCGTAGATTTGTCGTGTTAGTGCCGCTCAAGCATTTATCACCATTTGAGTACAGACTACCATGGCAAACCCGGATTTCTCGGTTCTTTTCAATGGCATTGATGCCAAGGACCACAATCTCTTTGGAACGTTCCTTACGGACGACGCCCAGTTTCGTTTTGCGAACCATCCTGCCGTTGTCGGTAAGGACGCCATCGTGAACTTCCTTGAAGGGTGGTTCCAGTCTATCGCAGCTATCAAGCACAGCGATCTTGTGGTTCGCGAGGCTGATGGATTTGTGCTCACCGAGGGAACAGTAACCTATACTCGTCACAGCGGCTCGACACTGGCCGTT
>JBJTEQ010000219.1:0-2941 GCA_046092945.1 Kapaibacterium sp. (SeqCode) | reverse complement strand
GGGCTGCAGATCTGTGTACCAGATGTCTTCTGTTGATGGATCACCGATGTTGCCGATGTATGGATATCGGCCAAAGTAGAGTCGCTTGCCATCGGCAGTGATCACCGGAGAGATATCGCCGCCGCTGCTGTTGACCTGCGGACCGAGGCTTTCGGGCTTACCCTCGATCATGCAGTCCTCAGCAACGTTGATCGGTCCCTGGGCCTGCCGAACAATGAGGTCGTCGACTTCTACAACGAGTTGCGGACCAACGATAAGGCCAAGACGTCCGCCGTAAATATTCGGACGGTCGAAGGCAAACAGCGTAGTGCCGTTGACCATCACACTCATGCCCGATCCTCGCTTGCGCACAGTCAGCGTGAACCACGTCTGCATTGGCGGCATTCCTTCGAACGGCGTCCACGGTTGGATATCGTTGCGACTACCATTATTGATCGACATCACGAGATAGCGTCCAGCGCCGGCTACGACCATAGCATTGTAAATCATCCCACCCTTGGCGGCCCAGAACACGCCAAATCCCGACGTGGTAGATCCACCAAGCTGGCGCATTTTCACATCGATGTCGAAGTCTTTAGCGTAATCAACGAAGCACGTTGTGGGTGTGAACCATTCGCCAAAGGCTGCTCGCTGGTCAACGCGATACACGCCATTGGCAATACCGGCACTGCGGCCAAGTGAGCCCCCGAGCTGCCACTCGCCTTTGTTGTCATCAAATGTGTCGTGATATGCTTCGGGAAGGGGCTGGGCATTCATCTGCCCTAACGCCGTGAGCAGAATTCCTGCGGCTAAGAAAGCACGAATGGTGGTGAATACTCGCGTCATGGGGTGATCAATCTTCCAGGTACGTGTAGCCGTAGAGACCCGAGCGATAAATGGCAAGGAACTCCTTGCCTTCCTGTACGCTGATCTTCTTTTCCTTGACCGATGCACTTACCCACGCTTCCATGGTGCGAACCAGCTTCTTGGCATCGAACTGCACGTAGTCAAGCACATCAGCAACGGTCTCACCATCGATCACCTGGGCGATCTCGTATCCATTTCCGCTGACGGCAACGTGCACGGCGTTGGTATCACCGAACAGGTTGTGCAGGTCACCAAGAATCTCCTGATAGGCGCCAACCAAGAAGACAGCGAGGTAATACTCTTCGCCGGTTTTCAGTGTGTGCACTGGCAGCAGAGACGTGTAATCACGAACGCCAATGAAATGATCGACCTTACCATCCGAATCGCAGGTGATGTCCTGCAGGGTTGCCATGCGCGTCGGACGTTCATTCAGTCGGTGGATCGGCATGATCGGAAAGAGCTGGTCAATTGCCCATGAGTCCGGCAGCGACTGAAAGAGCGAAAAATTGCAGAAGTACTTGTCGGCCAGCATCTTCGGCAGTTGACGCAGTTCTTCCGGCACAGCCTTGAGTTCACCCACCATCTCGGAGATCTTCTGGGCGATGGTCCAGTAGAGACGCTCAACCTGCGCACGCGTACGCAGATCGATCAGTCCCAGGGAAAATCTATCGAGCGTTTCCTCCCGAAGCTGCTGGGCATCGTGCCAGGCTTCGAGCATGGTGCGGCTGTTGAGTGACGTCATGATCTCGTGAAGTTCACTGACGAGGTCATGATCTTTTTTACTGGTTTTGTCGCGGGAATTCCATGTTGGAATGCTCGCTGTTTCGAGAACGTTGAAGACCAGCACCGAGTGGTGCGCCGTCAGTGCTCTGCCCGACTCGGTGATAATGTGCGGATGCGGGAGCGAGTTCTTTGTAGCGGCCTCAGCGATGGAGCTGATCGCATCATTGGCGTACTCCTGAATGGAGTAGTTTATACTCGAAGCAACGCTGCTGCGCGTTCCGTCGTAATCCACGCCAAGTCCACCACCAACATCAACGAATTCGACCTGGCAGCCCATCGCCATAAGCTGCACGTAGAACTGTGCTACCTCGCTCAATCCCTGCTTGATCTTACGGATGTTGGTGATCTGCGAACCCAGATGGAAGTGGATGAGCTTGATGCAGTCCAGCATATCGTTGGACCGTGCATACTCGACCGCTTCGAGAAGTTCCGAGGCATTCAGTCCAAATTTCGACTGGTCGCCCCCTGACTCTTCCCACTTGCCACTACCACTGGAGGCAAGCTTGATACGGATACCAACGTTGGGCCGAACACCAACGCGTTTGGCTACCTCGTTGATCAGACGCAGCTCGTTGAGCTTTTCCACCACCAGAAAGATGCGTTTACCCATCTTCTGTGCCAGCAGGCCCAGTTCGATGAACTCTTCGTCCTTGTATCCATTACAGATAATGAGCGCTTCGCTGTTATCCATAATGGCAAGCACAGCGTGCAGCTCCGGTTTGGAGCCGGCCTCGAGACCAATGTTGAAACGCTTGCCGTGGCGGACCAACTCTTCCACAACCGGACGCTGCTGATTTACCTTGATCGGGTAAACGCTGTAATACGTACCAGTATAATCGTACTCTTTGGCGGCCTTGGCAAAACAGTCTGATATCTTCTCGATGCGGTCGTCGAGAATGTCCGGAAAACGAAGAAGTACCGGTGCGCTTACGTCACGAAGAACCAGCTCATCAATGAGCTCCTTCAGGTCGATCTGCGGACCCTTGTTTTTCCTCGGGGCAGCAACGACGTGTCCTTTGGAGTTGATGCCAAAATAGCCGATGCCCCAACCGGGGACATTGTAGGTTTCGAGGGAGTCTTCAACGCGCCATTTGCGCATAGGGCGTTTGGGGCTGGTCAATGGGAAAAGTGAGCGCAAAAGTACGCACAAGTATATTTGTGCCCATGTCTTTGCCAACCGACAATGAATCTCTGAAGCAGCAGTTTGCCGACTTCCTCAAGCGCAAGAAGTACCGTGGTACACAGGAGCGCTTCAATGTTATCGACCGCATTGCCGAGCTCGACAGGCATTTTAATGCCGATGAGCTTTATT
>JBJTEQ010000218.1:0-5821 GCA_046092945.1 Kapaibacterium sp. (SeqCode) | reverse complement strand
AGCAGCCAGATCGGCGCGCCGACGGTAAGCGCCAGCACACTCACAAGAATGTCGGTTGCCCTCTTGGCGAACTCTTCCCACGGCTGCATCAGCTGCGGACTTACGTCGATAAGGGGCGAGCCATAGATCTGATGTGTGCGGGCCTGTCCCGAGACAATCTCGTAGAGATCGGGCACAATCTTGATCATGCAACCGAGATAGGCCGCCTCGGCAGAAATATTCAGCAGACGGTCGTGATGCGCCCCATCAGTGGAAACAAGCACCTCCCTGATCTTCCCAACGTGGATCGCATCGGTCAAGGATGATTCACCACCGATGACGGGAATCGAATCGATCGACGTCACAGGTACATCTGCATCGAGGAGTATAATGCCGAGAACATCATAGCCCCATGCCGGCTCGTTCTTCAGATCGTCCAAAAGCTCCTCAACGTGCGAACGCGTCCCAACGACGAGTGTTGGGATGCGAATCACCCGCGCTTCGCGCAGCCGACCCTGCACCTGCCGTGCCACGAGACGGCCGATGGTGATCAGTCCGAACAGCACTGCCCAGTAGACAATAAAGACTGGCCGAACGCTGAGATTCGACGTGGTGGTAATTGCCAGAAAGATGATGGCCGACCCGATAAATGTCTGGCGAAACACGGCCGAGATCTCGTCAAGGGGCGAGCGGATATAAAAATCTCGGTACAGTCCGCCCATCCAAAACACAAGCGTCCAGTAGAGACACGAGATTATCGCGACAAGAACATGATCGAGGATCGGGAATGAACGAACATCAGCAAGCGACCACGTACGCACCACCTGGTAGAGGGCAAAGCTCAGCGTAAGGCCCAGCAGATCAGCGGCGATCTGCATGTTTTGTGGACGAAGCAGCACATGAAGCATGCGTCCGTTGGAGGGGGCGATATGGGACTGCACGTCGTGCGTCATCGTGCTCCCACAAAACCGTTTCGGAGCCGGCGTAGATCATCTCGACCCAGAACGCCAAGACCTGTTGCAAACGTGAGCACAGCAATCACGGCAACCACCATGCGGCCGAGTAGACCCGCGATCCCCTGAGCAGACGAAAGAACGGTAACTCCGCCAGCGTCGATCAACCAGAGGGACGCACCTGCACACAAACCGGTCAGCACCACCATGCGGAGCATAAACATCAACGACAGGCGAGTGCCAAGAGTGGCATGCAACAACCAGAGACTCACCGCTGCTCCCACGACCGACGTGATGATCTTGGCAATGACGGCACCGAGTGATTGCATCGATGGAATGAGAAGCAGCCCGAAACCAACGGTACTAGCGACAAGCACTGTCGCAATGCGTACAAGATTCTTCTGACGCTTAATGGCAACGCTAAGCTCCTGGGCATAGACCAGTACGGCTACGAAGGGGGCTGACCAGACAAACCAGATAAACTGGTTGACTGAATCAAGGTAGCGTCCCTTTGTCACCAGGTCTACAAACACGGGCATCACCACCGTCGCGACCGACGTCACCAGAAGACTGATAACAAGCAGGTGCTTCATTACCCCCATGGCAACATCAAGCCCCCTGCCCTCGTCGGTTGGTATGAGGCGGGCTACATCCGGCATTGCCGCATAGGACACGGCCATGGGGATCACGGCAAGTAACGGTCCCAGTGTTGTGTACGCCGCACCGAGAATACCAACATGTGCACGTCCGGCGAACGACTCCACAATAAAGGCATCGATCTTGTCGTGCACGGCAATCAGCAGCGTTGCGGAAACGACCGGCAAAGCCTCGCGGACGATCGATGCCATCTCGCTACGTGATGCTTTGGACCACGTCGTCGAGCGTCCTTTGTCGATGAAGAGCAGAATGAGGAAGCCTGGTAGTGCGCTCAGAACGAACGCCTGAATGACAACCGTAGGCGTCAATGAGCTGCGCCAAAGAGTAATGAGTGCGGCGAATATCGCAGCGTCCAGCACTGCCAGGAGTGACGGCAGACGGAAATCCGATGCTGCGCGCAAGCGCGTTTCGAGGGTATACCGCAGAAGGGCTGCTCGCGAAGCAATCAGCATGTATACACACCAGAGGAGCACGTCGGTTATGTGCAATGTACTCGCCCAACCGGCGGCGGTCACGGCAAGAGTACACGCCGACCACAAAGTAAGCCGCACGTAAAATGCCGATGAGAGAATCTCGGTCGCACGGGATGGATCCTGTGCTACACGGCGGACAACGATGCCGTTCATGCCGAAGTCGGCCAAGAGGCCCACGATCACTTCGGTAATGCGACGCTCGAGAAACAGTGTTCCGTTACTCTCTGGGTCAAGCGACGAAAGGACCAGACGCTGTGCAACAAACACAAGGACGAGTGACAGGATCTGTGACCCGAAGACCCAGATACTGGCAGATATCACACGCGCGGAAACCGAGCCTGTCCGAGTGTCCTGTGGCGTCAAGCCGGATGTCCCTTACTTGTTGAGCACGTTGATGAGCGTGGCTGCGAGCACGGCCAGGCTCGCCACGATGCTGGCTACCACAGAAAGCGTCTGGATCTCTGTACCGATCGGTACATCCGGAGGACGTGGCACATAGACCTCATCGCCGGGCTGGACAGTAACATTGTCATCGTCCTGCACCCACACACGCGAACGTCCGCGAATAATTCGAGCTCGGTCCTTCTCCGAACCGGTGGCATATCCGCCGACGCGTTCGATGTACCATTCGATGCGTTTGTTCGGGGAAAACGGAACGTATCCGGGTCTGTTGACCTGACCGTACACGTACACCCGCTCGGGGTTGGCTACGAGCACCACAACATCTCCCGACATCAACGGTGGGTCGTCGATAGAATTGGGATTCTTCAGTGCCGTGGCAACATCGCATGAGACGTACGGCATCTTGTACTTCTGGTCGTAGTTGTAGCGCGTTGTGTCTTCGAGCTTCAGATCCGAATACTGGAACGAGCGATTAGCTTCATCACGGATCTGTACAAGAGTTGGTGGGAGCTTCTCCGGCCGAACAACGTAGGAGAGCCCGAGAGCGGCCCGTGGTGTTACGCCGCCCGATTGATCAATCACGGTCGAGAGCCGCGTCCGTCCGGGGGTGATGATCACCGCACCCGGACGCGATACTTCACCATACACTTGGACTACGCCCTGCTGCTGGCGCTCGCCGGTAAGCCCCTTTCGCTCAACAATCACCATGCTTCCGGGCTTCAGGGCTACGTCACTACCCTGCACCGACATTGTCGCGTCAATTGCCACCGTCTGTGGTGCAGATGCATCAGGGTGAACGATCACAATCTTGGACGGGTCCGCGTCTGCCGTCAATCCGGCACAGCTGGCGAGCAGCACCGAGAGCTTATCTCCCGGTTTGTATGCTAGCGCCGTGGACTGAGCAACGGCACCGCTGATGCTGATAAGGGGGCTTGTTGGATCCTCGATCGGAACGATAACCTCGTCGCCTTCCCGGAGGTGCGGATCGCTTGACGCGTCCCCCGCACGAGCACGAGCTAGGTCGGACGTTGAGGAACCCTTGCGGTGCCGGATGAAGATATTCCGACTGGCGTACGGACCATAGGCCTGAACGTCCGTGCGGGTAACTTCGCTCGACTTCGCGGCAAGTCCCCCGCTCCCCGCTGTGCGTGCCATTTCGGCCGACGAACCGTCACGGGTAAGTGTCCAGGGATGACGGGTCACGTTCAGGAACGTCGAAACGCGCATCGATGCCGGCACGGTGTAGGTACCTGGATAGGCAACTGCTCCGCTGAGCGAAACATAGATCAGGCGTGGTCGACGCAGCGACACGGTTACGTCAAGATTTGTCGACCGCTGACGGAAGTGCTCCTGAAGCTCTGTCCGGAACTGCTCGAGCGTCATGTCCGCAACAGACAGTGCACCCATGCGCTCAACCAGCACCATGTTCTCGGGCGTTACAACAAGAAGCTTCTCGGTGAGATCCAGGCCTGTTGTCTGATAGGCGAGTACATCTCCCGGACCAAGCCGGTACTGCGTTGGATCAACGACATCATCCGTTGGAATCTGATCAGCCGTCAGAACGGCTGACTGCATGGCCGAGGCGCGGCTCGAGGATGAGAGCCCATTCAGATCGAGAGAACTCGACGAGGTCTGAGCATCGGCGCCAGTGTGCAAACCGAAGAACAGTCCAACCAGCAGAAGCAGGCAGACGCGACAAAGAGAGGACATTCTAATCCAAGGAATGTGGAGAAGTCCAACGGACGCGGCAAAATTACGAATAGTGTGGCCTACGAGGCCGAAAGAACCATGCCAACCACAGCAACTATTCGCTCTGCCGCATGCCCATCCCAAAGGGGCGGAACTGCACCCGTGGGGTGCTCGCCGGCTAGGAATCGGCCCATTGCATCGAGAATCCCTTGCCTCGATGGGTCTACAAGCACGTTGGTACCCATCGTTACGGTGATCGGCCGCTCGGTGGACGTTCGCGCCGTGATGCAGGGCACACCAAGCGCTGTGGTCTCCTCCTGAATGCCTCCAGAGTCGGTCAGTACAACGCGGGCATGGGTCATGAGGGCCAGAAAGTCGATGTATCCGGCCGGTTCAAGCAAGGTTACCGAGGCCGGCACGGTAAGCCCCATGGCATCGATGTTCTTGCGAGTGCGAGGATGCACCGGAAACACCACCGGCATGGAAACGGCGATCTCACCCACGACTCCCATCAGCTCACGGAGCTGCCCTGGATCATCAACATTGCTCGGCCGATGCATGGTCACAAGACAGTACGTTCCTCGCTGTAGCCCGATTCGGTCGTGGATGCTGTTCTGCTCGGCACGCTCACGGGCAAAGTGCAGTGAGTCGATCATGGTATTGCCGACCATATGCACGCGCGACGGGTCCACGCCCTCATGCAGGAGGTGGTCCAGCCCGCTCTGCTCGGTCACAAAAAGATCGTCCACGATTGCATCGGTGGCAAGCCTGTTGATCTCCTCCGGCATACTGCGATCAAACGAACGCAGACCTGCCTCGACGTGCGCTGTTCGGACACCCAGCTTCACGCTGACCATTGCGCAGGCAATCGTGCTGTTCACATCTCCGACGACGATGACGTAATCAGGTTTTGCCTCGTTGCAGACCTTTTCAAAACCAAGCATGATCTTGGCGGTCTGTTCGGTATGGGTTCCGCCCCCTACGCCAAGAAAGAAGGCGGGATGGGGCATTTCGAGATCCCGAAAGAAGGCATCCGACATCGCTGCATCGTAGTGCTGCCCCGTGTGGACGATCTGATGGTCCCAGCGTTGCGGATCAGATGCAAAGGCACGGTGGATCGGCGCAACCTTCATGAAATTTGGTCGCGCTCCAACGACGCTCAGTATCCGTTTCACTTGCCATCCCCAAGCAGTATGATGTTCTTCCGAAGACCACGCACGTTCTTGGTAGCGTTGCGAGTATCGATAACGACCTTCGCATGCTGACAAATCATGTCGACATCAAACGAAGAGTGATCGGTGGTGATCACGACAACATCGTGACGTTTGATGAAGGCCGGCGTAAGGTTCTTACGAGTCTTCATCGTGCGGTCATGTACCTGCACACTCGGGATGTACGGATCGAAATACGAGATATTCTCGATTCCATCCTCTAGCAGAAGCTCAGCAACTTTCAATGCGGGTGAGTGCCGCAGATCATCGACGTCTTTCTTGAAGGCCATGCCAAGCAGCAGCACCTTAGCGCTCTTGAGCGTCACCGGCTGCTTTGCGATCTCGCGCTCGATCATTGAGCGCACATAAAACGGCATCGACTCGTTGACCTCTGCCGCCAGGGTGATAAAGTTCGTGACGAAGTCAACTTCCCGCGCAGCCCACGAGAGGTAGTACG
>JBJTEQ010000217.1:0-5008 GCA_046092945.1 Kapaibacterium sp. (SeqCode) | reverse complement strand
CCTTCATGACTACCTGGAGCAGAAGTCATTTCCGGGTGGAACAACGCGCAACTTTGCCTCGTACGGACATCATGTGTCGGAGCTGAGCGAAACGCAGAAGTATAGCCTGTGCGACCCCCAGACCAGTGGTGGACTGCTGGTGTCGGTCGATCCGGCGCACGCCGATGAGTTTGTCGCTCTGGCCCATAGCATGGGTCTGGGACGCCTGCATGCTATCGGGCGCATCGTGCCGAATGGCGGCAAGCGCATCACGGTGCGCTAAGCCCCCTGACGAAGATCAATCTTCCCAGTCGGCGATGAAGACGTTGGTGTCGCGCGTGCCGTTGTTGTTGCGGTTGCTCGACCACACAAGCTGCTTCCCATCGGGCGAAAACATCGGGAAGGCATTGAACATGCTCTCCGAAGTGATCTGCTCCAGCCCCGTGCCGTCTTCGTTGATCATGTACACGTGAAAATCGTAGCCGCGCTTCGAAGCGTGGTTGGATGAGAACAGGATCTTCTTTCCCTTTGGATGATAGTAGGGGGCCCAGTTGGCCTTGCCGAGGTTCGTGATCTGCCGCATGTCCGTCCCATCCACGTTACACGTGAAGATCTCCATCTCGGTTGGGGCAACAAGTCCCTGCGCCAAGAGCTCCTTGTATTCGCGCGCGGCACTGTCGGTCTTTGGACGCGACGCCCGGAACACGAGCTTCTTGCCATCAGGCGAGAAGAATGCCCCACCATCGTAGCCGAGAGCATTCGTTACCTGACGTTGATCGGAGCCGTCGATGTTCATCGTCCAGAGCTCAAGGTCGCCGCTGCGATCCGACGTGAACACGATCTTGTCGCCCTTGGGAGAGACTGTTCCTTCGGCATCGTATCCAGTGGTGTTCGTCAGCTTCGTTGCGATCGCGCCTTTTTCATCGGCCACGTAAATGTCGTACGTCGGCAATACCTGCCAGAGATACTTGCGATCAGCGCGTGGAGCTGGAAGCGGCGGACATTCATCGCCGGCCTCATGCGTGCTGCCGTAGAGAATGTGCGAGTTGTCCGGCATGTAGTACGAACACGTGGTTCGCCCCTTTCCTGTGCTGATAAGGGGCGGGCGGTATGCCGAGTCCACAGCTAAGGAGATCGTCAGTGCATGGATCTGGTCGCACTGATGGCCCCACCGGGTGTAGTTGCTCTGAAATGCCAGCTTCTTTCCATCCGGACTGAAATACGCCTCGGCATTGTCGCCGCCAAAGGTCAGCTGTCGGATGTTCTTAAGATGGGGCTCAGTGGCCTGTGTTGAAACGCTGAGAGCTGCAAGCGCCAGTGCTATGCCCATGCAGCGTGTAATCGTTACGCTAAACATGGGCCGAAGCTACGACATCTCTGTATTTTTGTGCCCTATGTCACACAGTGATTCACCTAAGCGCGGCTTCGACGTCCTGCGCGATCCGCGCCTGAACAAGGGCATCGCCTTCACCCGCAAAGAACGCCAGGAACTCGGCATCGTTGGTCTGCTTCCGGACATCGTCTCATCAATGGAGATGCAGTTGGAACGGATCGAGGGCCATGTTGATTCTCTTACGACCGACCTCGACAAATACATCTATCTGAGCGATCTGCAGGAGCGAAATGAATCGCTCTTCTATGCGATGCTGCAGAAGGACCCCGTCAAGTACATGCCCATCGTGTACACACCAACGGTGGGCCTGGCATGTCAGACGTTCGGGCGCATCTACCGTCGGCCAAAGGGCATGTTCATCAGCGTCCGCCACCGTGGCATGATGGCCGAGGTGCTGCGCAACTGGCCCGAGAAGGACGTCCGCTGGATCTGCGTCACCGATGGTGAGCGCATCCTCGGACTTGGCGACCTCGGCGCGCAGGGCATGGGCATTCCCGTGGGCAAGCTTGCTCTATACACGGCCTGCGCCGGCGTACCGCCGGATGTTGTTCTGCCGATCATGCTCGACGTAGGCACGAATAACGAAGCGCTACTCGAAGATCTATTCTACATCGGGGTTCGTCAGCGTCGATTGCAGGGTCAGGAATACGATGACTTCATCGAAGAATTCGTCACGGCCGTGCAGGAAGTCTTCCCCAAGTGCGCTATTCAGTGGGAAGACTTCGCTAATCCGAATGCAAGCCCCATTCTCGAGCGGTATCGACATCGCATCTCGTCGTTCAACGATGATATCCAGGGCACGGCTGCCGTGGGCGTTGCTGGAGTCATCGCTGCAGCGCGCATGAAGGGCGAACGCCTGAAGGACCAGACGTATCTGTTCCTCGGCGCCGGCTCTGCCGGTATCGGCATTGCCGAACTCCTCTGGCGTTTGATGATCGACGAAGGGTGCACCGAAGAAGAAGCCCGAGCAAAGTGCTGGCTAATGGATAGCAGGGGGGTTATCGTTGCTTCACGCCCGGATGTTGAGGGCACGCAAAAGGCCCCCTACGCGCATAACCACGCCGAAGCAGCAACGCTTATCGATGCCGTCCGCTCGGTGCGTCCAACTGTGCTCATCGGTACCAGCACCACTGCTAAGGCTTTCACGCAGGAAGTGATCGAGCACATGGCTTCGTACTGCGAGCGCCCGATCATCTTCCCGTTCTCCAACCCGACATCCAAGAGCGAGTGCACGGCCGAAGAGGCCTATACGTGGACGCAGGGCAAGGCGATCTTCGCCAGCGGGAGCCCCTTTAAGCCGGTCGAGATCAATGGCAAGACCATCCATCCGGGTCAGGGCAATAACGTTTACATCTTCCCCGGCGTTGGCCTGGCGGCCTACGCCGTTGATGCTACGAACATTCCGTACAAAACATTTGGCGTTGCCGCCAGGGCACTGGCCGAAATGGTATCGCAGGAACAGTTCGACAAGGGGCTTATCTATCCGCCGATGTCGGACATTCAGAAGGCCGCCAAGGTTGTTGCCGTGGCCTGTGCCGAGTATCTGTTCGATGACGGACATGCCGGCATTGCGCGTCCGGATGACGTGACGGCACTCGTCGAGAGCCACATGTGGAGGCCTGCGTACTAGCGTGCAGACCAAGCTCGATATCGCCCGAAACTGGCTGCCGCGCTACACCGGCACAGATGTCGATGCTTTTGGTGATTACATCCTGCTGACAAATTTCCGTGGTTACGTCGATGCTTTTGCCGAGAAGTTCGGCGTCGAGGTGCGGGGCAAGGATCGCCCCATGCAGACAGCAACTCACGGCGGCCTGACGATCATCAACTACGGTATCGGTTCTCCGAATGCCGCGCTGATCATGGACCTGCTGGTTGCACGCATGCCCAAAGGCGTGCTGTTTCTGGGCAAGTGCGGCGGTCTGAAAGACTCTACCGAGATCGGTCACCTTGTGCTGCCGATCGCGGCCATACGCGGTGACGGAACCAGCAACGACTACTTCCCACCGGAAGTGCCGGCGCTGCCGTCGTTCAAGCTGCACAAGTTCGTTTCAGACAAGGTTCTGATGTTCGGCCAGGAATACCGCACCGGTGTGGTATACACCACCAACCGCCGCGTATGGGAGTGGGATGAGTCGTTCCGGCGTCGGCTGCAGGACCTGAGCTGTCTGGCCATCGACATGGAAACGGCAACGATCTTCATCGTGGGTCACAAGAACGGTATTCCTCGCGGAGCTCTCCTGCTTGTGAGCGACGTGCCGGTCGTTCCCGAAGGCGTAAAGACCGAAGAGAGCGACAAGCGTGTAACGCATGAATTCGCGGATCTGCATTTGAACATCGGCATCGAGGCGATGCGAGAGATCGGCATCAAGGGCGAAGAGATCAAACATTTACGCTATGACTAACCTCCGTCGATTTGGTAGGGGGCTCCTGGTTGTCGTCTTCCTGACGCTGTCCGCGAGTCTGCGTGCCCAAAGCCCCCTTCGCAGCGGACCCATGGTGGGCCATGTGGACATGCGAAGCGCATCCATTTTCGTGCAGACCCTGAAGCCGGCTTCGGTTGCAATCAGGTACGTGGATTCGGCATCGAATACAACCTATACAACACCGGCAGTGCGCTCAACAGACGAGCAGGCAAACTGTGTGACGGTCCATCTCGACAGCGTGGAGCCGGGCCGAACCTATCGGTATAGCGTCGTGGTTGATGGCTCCGAGGTGCGCCTTCCGTTCCCGACAGCATTCCGCTCCCGGCCGATATGGCGTTACCGTGGTAAGACCATACCGAACGTTACGATCGTACTTGGAAGCTGTCACTACGTGAATGAATCCGGGTATGAACGTTATGACTCCGCTGGTGTTGAGAAGGGCTATGGCACGCCGACGGAGATCTTCTCCTCGATCCTTGCCCGACGTCCGGACGCGATGCTGTGGCTGGGCGATAACGTGTACATGCGCGAGCCCGATTTGGGGTCGCGCGGTGGTATGCTCAAGCGATACTCGCACACTCGTGCCTACGCTCCTGCTCGCCCCATGCTTGCCAATGTGCCCAACTATGCCACGTGGGACGATCATGACTACGGTCCGAACGACTCCGACCGTGGCTGGTGGATGAAGAACACGGCATTGGATGTGTTCAAACTGTTCTGGCCCAATCCCTCGTATGGCATCAAGGGGCTCGATGGTGTGACAACCAGCATGGAGATCGCCGATGTGCAGGTGTTCATGCTCGACGATCGCTGGTATCGGAATGCCAATGACCGCATTGACCAGCAGCGCCGGATCCTTGGCGAGCAGCAGCTGCAGTGGCTTATCGATGCTCTGGCATCAAGCCGGGCTACGTTCAAAGTCGTCGCCGTCGGCTCACAGCTGCTGAGCGATAACAAGCGTCGGGAAGGTTTCGAGCGTTCAACCCTTGAGCGTGATGAACTCATCCAGACCATTACCAAGAATAAGATCCCGGGCGTTCTCTTTGTCTCGGGTGATGTGCACTTTGCCGAACTCTCAAAGCTCGACCGCGAGGGCACGTATCCCATCTATGAGCTGACATCGTCGCCCCTTTCCGCCGGACTGAACACCAGTCCCGCCTACCGCGAAAACTCCCGCACCGTGCCCGGAACAGAGTACGTCGGGCACAAC
>JBJTEQ010000216.1:0-9520 GCA_046092945.1 Kapaibacterium sp. (SeqCode) | reverse complement strand
GTATATGAGATTGTTCAGTCGGACGCCATCGACAACCATAAGAACGTTGTTGGCGGCAAAGCCCCGAATACGTGGGCTTCCGCCCCCTGACTGACTTCGCTGCATGTACACCTCGCCAGTGCCTTCGAGCATGTCGGCAGCCGTCCCAGGATTGCGCTCACGCACGTCATGCTGCTGAACGACGGTGATCTGACGCGAAACCGTTGATGCCCTCTCGGCCCAGCGACTTGCGCTAACCACGACGGCCTTTGATTGAAATGTGCGGATCGTATCTGCAGCACTGAGCGTTTCGATCGATGCCCTAGATGGGACAACGGATATTACGATCGTCAATACTGCAGCAAGTAGTGTGCTGTTCATTTGTTCCTGATTTCAGCTTCGATACGTATGCCATACTATCGGCAAAGCTGGGCGTGAAACTACGAAACGTGCCCGTCGGCATCCCTATATTGCCGCCCATTCGGCAGTCTCCGATTTTCATCAGCACACGTATCCGTATGGCAAAAAACAAAGGGACCGGACGTCAACAATCCGGCGCTACCACGATCTTTGATCAGATCTCCGGCAACATCGCAGCTCTCATCATCATCATTGCAACAGTGCTGGTTGTCTACGGACAGAACATGTCCTTTGCCATTGGCAAGTTCGACGAGGACGTCATCATTCTGTTTAACCAGAACATCCTCCGCAATCCCGACAATGCGATCGAGGTCCTCAAGCGTGATGCGTTCTTCAACAATCCCGGCCGCAACTTCTATCGTCCGGTGCAGAACCTGTCGTACTTCATCGACACGCAGATCGGCAAAGGCAAGAGCTGGGCATACTACTTCACGAACATCGTCCTGCATATTCTCACATGCTGGCTCCTCTTCAAGACGCTGAAGGACTTTGGTTTCCGACCAGGCGTTTCGCTTGCATCGGCCTTGCTTTATGCCACAAGCCCCCTGTTTGTGCATGCCATTGCCTGGGCCCCCGGACGTGGTGACCTGCTCATCGCCTTGTTTGCCCTGATATGTCTGCGGGCAACGTTCCGCTATCTCGACACACGTAAGATCTCATCGCTACTGCTTCTGCATGGGTGCTTCTTCCTTTCAATGTTCTCGAAAGAAACATCCGTGCTGTTCCCAGTAATGATTGCCATCGCATGGTGGTTCTTCTACCCACGGCGCGCCGAAACAACAAAGACTCTTGTTCTCACGCTGCTGCCATGCATTATTCCGATCGCGTTGTTCTTCGTTACGCGTCGCATGGTGATTCCGAAGTTTCCGGCAGCAAGCGTGTTCGGTATCGAGCCTTTCCTGAGCAACCTGCGCGTGATACCGGAATCGATCGGCAAGTTCATCGTTCCAGTTGGACTAGCCCCTTTGCCGGCATTCTCGTGGCTTGTGACCGGTCTCGGAGCCGCTATCGCCATTGGCCTTATCGTAATGGCCCTTCGCATGGCTGATGAAGGCTACCGCAAGTTCATTCTGTTCGGCCTCGCGTGGTACCTGCTCTTTACCATCCCGGGTACTGCCTACACCAATGAGCTTGGTGACATCGCGTACGACTATCTCGAGCACCGTGCCTATCTGCCAATGATGGGCATTGTGATGCTTATCGGTGTGATCCTCACGAACCTCATGCAAGGGGCTCGCAGATCACAGGTCACCCTTGGCATAACAGCGGTTATCCTTGCGTTTGGTGCGTACTCGTTTATGCATGCACGCAACTACAAAAACCCCGAGCTCTTCTACGACATGGCCGTTAAGGGCAATCCTCATTCAGGAATGTCGCTCCTGAACCGTGGATACCTGAAGGCCACAAAGAACAATATCAACGGAGCTATCGAAGACTATACTCGAGCCGCAACAGAGTGTCCGACGTATGCCGAAGCATTTGTCAATCGTGGTGTGTTGTATCAGAACATGCGTCGCATGACCGAGGCCGGCAATGATTTTAGGGACGCCGTGCGGATCAATCCGGAGCTGTTCGCCGCGCACTACAACATGGCCAACTGGTACAGTCAGATGGACGACATGGATGGTGCCCTGAAACACTACCAGGAGTCTATGCGTATCCGTCCGCAGTTCGCCGAGGGTTGGGCAATGATCGCATCCATCAAGGCCAAGCAGGGTAACCTCGCGGCAGCGTTGCCGCTTTTTGAGAAAGCCGTGTCGATCGATCCAAACCTGATGATCGGCTACATCAATCGGGGTAAGGCACTGTATAACGTCGGCCGCAAGGACGAAGCCTGTCAGGACTGGAGCAAAGCATCGGCTATCGGAAGCGCAGAAGGGTCGCAGCTGGTGCAAAGTCTCTGCCGCTGAGACGCCGTTTACAGCGCCAGACGCACACCAACAAAGAAGCTTCGTGGTTCGGCAGGGATAAGGCCCGGGCCGGGGTATGATTCTGCGCGACGTGTTGCGTATCGACTGTCGAACAGATTGTTGCACGTCACCTCAATTGTCACGGGGCTTACCGCATACGACGCCGTGACGTCTGCTACGGTATATGATGGCAACTCGCCACTTACTGCCGAAGATGACGTGAGCGCATTCGTTGCATCGGTGAACTGCCGACCGGTGTGCGAGACAAGGAACGATCCGCGGAGCTTGCCCGAACGAACGATCACGCCGGTGCGCAGAACAACATCGGGCACATACTCAACGGTGCGTCCATTGATCGTCGGATCGTTCGGGGTGATGTATCGCCCCCTGATCAGCGACCCATTCAGAAGCAGATGCACATCTGCAACCGCATCTTCAAGGTCATACCCCATGAGCCGCGTCAGGCTGACCTCAGTCATGGCCTCGATACCTGTTGTATAGGCATCGCCAACGTTCGTGCGGTAGCGGTATGGCAGATACAACGGCGCCTTGTCGCTGCGGAGGACTTCGCCGATCTTGTTGTTGTATCGAAGATAGAAGACTGTTGCATCAAGCGTCAGAAGATCATCGATTGTACCACGAAGCCCCATGTCCGCCGTCCAGCCACGTTCATCACTGATGTTCGGATCAACCGAAAGATTCGGATTGATGATGCGCAGATCGCTGAACGTGATTGATCGATAGTTCTGCGTGAGATTACCGTAGAGCTCAATACTACCCGTGCGATAGCTCATACCGAGGCCAAGCAGGCCGATTGAACGATCTCTCTGACGTGTCTCATTAGCGATGCTGTCCACGATGAGATTTCCCGCCAGATCGCGGACACTGATCCCGTACGAACCTTCTGCGCGCGTTGCGATGTGTTCGAATCGCATGCCGGGGACAATTCGGAATGCATCGCTGATTGCAATCACCGCTTCAGCAAACACGGCACCATTCGTATTCGGAAAACGGAAGTCCGATCCATCACGCAGACCCCTTCCTACAAATCGGAAGTCTGCGTCGCTGGCGTCTGATGCTGGCCCCTGACGTTGCAGCGTTGTTCCGCTGAAGAGACGAAATCCTCCGAGGAGCGACACGGAATACTCAGCCACATGAAAGTCATGTTGCAGTGTTGTTTCGTTGCCAATGTTGCGGAACTGACCGTCGATCATCGTTCTGTCGCCGCCAAGGTCGACCATGTTGATGCGATCAAGATTTCCGAGCGCTGCCCGTGAGCTGCTATTGACGAAGGTCATCGACCGAAGGGACGTTACCGTATCGATGATCCAGTCAGCCGTCAGCGACGACAGGAGCCAGTCAACAGAGAACCAGTTGCGGGCCCGAAGCGATGCCTGTGCATCAATGGCAAACTGACGATCGGTAAGCCCGCCCGGCTGATGCGCGAGATAGCTCATGATGGTCACATCGGCTTTCAGCCGCACTCGCTGACTGACCGAATGCGTCAGAGAGGCATATCCCAGCTGTTGATTGAAATCACTATTGGAACGCCATCCATCAGCTCGACGATGCTGATACAGTACCGAATAGGTTGTTTTACCAACGGTACCACCAACTCTGGCAAGTGCGCTCGCAAAGCCGTAGGAGCCCCCTGTGAGAACTACTTCAGCGGAAAGGGGCTTATCACGCGGACCATCACGCATGATGAAGTTGACCACGCCACCAAATTGCGTGCCGTAGCGAAGTGCACCGGCACCGCGGACGATATCGATACGCTCGAGTGCCTGGAGAGGGGGTGAATAATAACTTTCGGGATAACCGAGTGGGTCGGCCGAGATATCGTATCCGTTCTGTCGCGTCGTAAAGTTCGACGTGCGATTGGGATTGAGTCCACGGGCACCGATCCCCAGCTGCAATCCTGCTGCATCGCTCTCCCAGATCGTCAATCCGGCAACACCGGAAAACGTCTGACGGGAATTGTTTGTTGCCGTGTTCGCAATGATGTTGGCCAGAGTAATGCGTTCGGTCTTCTTGCCGGCAAAGATGACGCCGGCCTCGATGTCGTCGACCTTCGTGATAAGAAATGGCGATTCATGCAGACCGATCACCTCCACCACGCGCATCACTACGGTGTCCTTTGATGCGGCAACGGTTCCCGATGCTTCGGTACCGGAGCGCGGCATTGACGCCAGACTTGCGGCTGATACGAAGCCAAGAACGACAGTGACCACGTGGCGGAAGCGCATCATCGTGCCACCACCCAGGAGCTGGGAGCAAGTCCAAGAGTTTCCGACGAAAGATCGCGACCAGGGTCCACCATGCGGCGTGCAGGAGCCCCGTTCAGCGTCACCCAAACATCAGCCGTCACTCGCGGCGAGGCAACACCGCGTCGAGAATATTCCTTGCGCAGGAATGCGGCATACTGTACAACCATGTCGGGCTGCATGGCCATCTGCTTTTCCTGATGCGCATTGAGGAACTCGCTGTTATCAACGTTCCCGCCGCGACCAGAAGCCCCATTCCATACGGTAAAGGTAGCCGAGCCGGACTTCTCCATCAGCATGACGCGCCACGAAAAACGATAACCATCTTCCGTCCAGGCCAGCTCTCCCGGGTAGAGCAGAAATCGTAATGGCAGAATGAGCTGCAAAAGAAAATGCACGGAAAGCACAAACTGAAGGGGGCGTGCAAGCCCCACCGATGGTTGGTGCTCCTTGCTGACAATTCGCGCACCGGGTTCGAAGAAGACCAGCGTCATGGCGATCATCACCAATGGAAACACACCGATCTGAAACATCATACCCGTGATGACGTGGAACCCGATAACAGCCACATAGGCATACGGACGCGTGCGCGAGTTCCACAGCAGAAACGGCACCGAACAGTCAAAGAGCATGCCTGCCCAGGAGAACACCCAGGGCATCCACCACAGCGTCATAAGCGGTCCGACCAGCGGCAGATCACCATGTGCCGGCAGCCAGATGCTAAGGGGCATGGCATCAATGAGCCATGCATGATTGATCTTGGCAAGTCCGGCAAAGAGATAGACGATAGCGATCTGCAGCTTGAAAACGTCCAGGATCCATCGGGGCATTGTCTCGGCGCGCAGGCTGGGCCGACGTAGCACATCGACGCTGAACAGACGATGTGCGGGCACGAGACAGAACAGAAAGGCAGCGATACTGACGAAGTAGTAGTGATTGAGGTAGTAGGTCTTGTCGATCAGCTCCACATAGGTGAAGCAGAGAAAGAACACCACGCTACTGATGCGATACCATGCACCCAATGCAATGCTCATAGCGGCAAGGGTCATAACGCCAAAAAGAACGTACATGCCCGGATCGCCGAGCGATTGCACCCATTCAAAGCCTGAATACGGAAAGTGCATGACGGGGTCGATGTACTGCTCCTTGATCCAGCCAAGCATGGCAAAGCGCACACACGATATCACCATCACGCTGCCGAAGATGATGCGGAGGATTGCCAAGGGTGCAAGCGACATCGGTCTGCGGTCGATCATGCGTTAATCGCCGTCGCCACTGCTGTAGGTGATCGAGATGCCAAGAAGCGACGACATCTCGCTCTTGACAAAGCGTGTGAGCTTCAGCATTTCTGTGTGCAACGCGACCAGTGCCTGTGGGTTGCTGCGGATCTGTTCGCTCATGTTGCTCTGACTTACCATCCCATAGGCAGCATCGATGCGCGAAAACTGGGCCTCTGTTTCTTCGATGAGTCGAGGTCCATTCACCACCGTCTGGAGATAGGAGCGGAACGACGGGATCTGCGTGCCATTGGCGAGACGCCCTGACCAGATCTCCTTGATGGAGCTGTAGTGGAGTCCCAGAAGCTCGTAGGATACTCCGCTGTAATTCGACTCGATCTTTGTTGGCTCTGCCATTGTCTGACCGGCTCTCAGGCCAAGGGGCAAACCAAGCTTGTAGTTCTTCAGTAGCTCAAAGCTCTTGTTCAGTTCATTCAGAAGTAGCGACACTGAGCTACCGGCATCGGTGCCATTGCGGCTGATAAACACGGCGCGGTATGACGACTTCCACGCTGCAGCAACAGCAGATAGTTCGGTATCAGCACGGGAAAGAACCGAGCTCAGATAATCCCGGCGCTTCGTCGATTCCGGACCTGTGAGTTCTTTGCTGACCTGCTCTGCACTCCGCGCAAACAGCAGGTAATCCAGTCCGGCAAAGCCGCGAGTATCTCTGCGAAAGTTCGCTGTGCTGGTATCACTCGATGCTATACGCTGTTCAATTGCTGCAGTGTCGCACGGAAAGGTTGCGAGTTCCTGAGCGAGCGTACCGAGGCTTCCTTCGGCAGGTCCAAAATTGAACGTCACAACACGCTGCCATCGCCGAACTGATGTCAGATACTGCCGCCGGAGGTCATCAACATCTGACGCGGAAATGTCTCCATCCGTCGCTGCCTGCTCGTACGCAGAACGCAACTCGGAAAGCGCAGCGCGCGCCGAGTCATACGACGGAATGATGACCTCGTCAGCCAGCTTTGTCAGCATCGACGTTCGATCATACGAATCAACGATTGGACCGGTATCGCTCCCGCACGACGAGAAGATCATCGCCACCGATATCAACCATATGGTCAGACCAAAGCGTTTCACTTGCGACCCTGCGCAGAGACCCAGTTGGTTTTGAAGGAGATCATCTCTTCATCTGTAAAGCCATAGATGTCCTGCAGACGCTCGCGCACGGCAACCACATTCGGAAGCTGAGCAACGGGGCTCTGCCAGATCGTGTACGACTTCCAAGGTCCATCGACCGGTGCCGAAAGAAGATTCAGCAGTTCATCGATCTGAGCCGTTGTGATCTGTCGGCGTTGCTCTTCGATGAAACGCCATCCCGTGAGAATCCCAACACACTCTCCGTAGGCGTGCATTGCCTTCGCACGAAGGGAGTCCGTAACGTTCGAGGCGCTAAGTCCCTCGACTGTTGCGTAGATGTAGTTCACGACTGTGGCCATCTGCGAACGCTCCCAGAGCTGCAGAATGTTCTTTGCTGATGCTGTGGCCTGCGTTGCGTTGTTTTCGTTGACGGCCGATTGGGCCTTGATGAACTCCAGACGGATACGTGAGTAGAGCCCCTTACCGTCATTCTGATCTCGTCGCGCACAGTAGCCGGCAACGAGCACATCGGGCGAGATGGTAGCGTTATCGGAATTCGCAAATCGTGGACTTGCTCCGTACAGCGATAGAAATTTGTGCAGCGATTCCTTCGTCAGGGGGCTTCGCGTAATCGTTTCTGCCTGATGATAGAACACCGCAGAGAACAGACACTTTACAATCACCTCTGCCATGTCGAGACCGTGTTCGGTGAACACGTATCCCCCGTAGAGTCCACCTGCTGATGAAGCGTCCGGAATCGCCTGCCACGAATACACTCCGCCTGTGGCATCGGCCATTTCGCGGGTATAGGTATTGAGGTTGTCCTTGAACGTTGGAACAACCGCGTCTTTCATCGGTGCTAATGCAGCGTTGATGTCCGCCTGCGAAAGCCGTACGTTCGGCGTCCGTGCCGTTTCGAGGAGTTCATCGAGCGAGGCAAACGCCGCACGAAGAGTTGCTTGATCAGCCGTCGCAGCGGCGTACCCCGTAGAGTCATAGACAGCGGGATTCGTCGGATCGACCGGATTTGTTTCTCCGCAACCGAAAACGATCAGGGCCAGCACGGGTACAACGTACCAATGACGCGGTAGAAGCATGTTCGAACCTTCATGGTGTGATATACGACCAATTCAGTCCGAAATTAGGCTCTATTTGGACTTAGTCCAAATAAGAAGAAGTTTACGCCTGGCTACCGATGAGTCGGAGGTACCGCAGATGTGACGCAAGTGCTTGGCGCACAGTAGGATACTCCAGATACGGCACGTTGAATTCCCGGCACGTGGATTCCACAATTCCCTTGATAGCCGGGTAGTGGACGTGGCTGATCTTCGGGAACAGGTGATGTTCGACTTGGAAATTCAATCCGCCCAGAAGCCATGCAACGATCTTGCTCCGCGTGGAGAAGTTGGCTGTTGTGGCCATCTGGTGGACGAGGAATTCTGCATCAACCTTGTTTGTGTCGGGCTCCGGTTCGGTAAAGTGCGTGACCTCGTTCACGTGCGCCAGCTGAAACACCACCGCAATGAGCACACCCGTTGTGGCAGCCGAAAGCAAATACGTGCCAATACCAACAGCCCAACCGTGAACCATGATCGGTACACCGATAAAGACGCACGCATAGATTACCTTCGTCGCCCAGAAGATGATATGCTCGCGGACGGTGAACGTTGTGATCTCCATGGAAGCCACGTTCCGCTCAATGTACTTGCGCGTATCAGCCCAGAAGATCCATTGCAGATAGGTCACACAGTAGAGCACCAGACTGTAGAGGTGCTGATAGCGATGGAACCAGAGACGGGGCTGATAGTTGCTCGAACGGATGAACGGCCACACATCGATGTCTTCGTCATGACCCTCGACATTCGGGAAGGTGTGGTGCGCAACATTGTGCTTGAGCTTCCAGAAGAAGGTATTGCCGCCGACAACGTTTAGGCTGTAGCCCATGAGGCTATTGAGACGGCGGTTTTGCGAGAAGCTCCCATGAGCCCCGTCGTGCATCACGTTAAAGCCGATCAGAGCATGGTTCACGCCAAGGAGCATGGCGCTGAGAACCATCACCCAGGTAGGAACATCAAAAACAACCCAGCCCAGATAGAACAGCACACCCGTTACCACCAGCGTGATGGTCTTTGTGTACAGCCTCCAGTCGCCCGTTGGACGGATCTGCTTCTGCTGGAAGTACTCATTCACCCGCTGCTTCAGCACGCTCGAAAACGTACTGTGTGGTCTCGCAAACTTTGCGACAGCCATGAAACACCCTCTCTATCGACGTGGTACGGTCAACCCTAGGTGCAGATCGACCGTAGAAATGCCGCGAAAAATACGAAGCACGGCAATCACTACGACATTTACCGTCAGGTAATGATGCGGACCGCCTTGGGGATAACCTCGACTCGTATCGGCGTAAACCCGCTGAATTCACCGTCGATCTCAACTCCGAGGGGGCTTTCAGAACGTATTTGTACGGAACCTCCCGTCGAATAGCGGATACGGTTATCATTCATGATAGCCCCTTTCCGAAGCTGCGGGAGGATACCGAGAAACCCGAGCGGACCGATCCGCTCTGCCGTGGTTACGTTCAGGA
>JBJTEQ010000215.1:0-5418 GCA_046092945.1 Kapaibacterium sp. (SeqCode) | reverse complement strand
CTCGTGCCTCGCTCTCGGTAGGGGGACATCGCGGCTCCGCCGCGATTCTCCTGACCGACACCGCTGCACAGTTGTGCGCTGCATTTTTCGACCGGCCGGGCTACCCCGCCGCGCGCTGCACTTTTCGACCGGCGTTCACAGGCGGGCCTCTCGGGCTGTTTGTCGGCCACGGGTATATCTCCTTGCAATCAATAACAGGACGGCTCGTATGGGGAGGCGATCAACGACCGACTTGGGTGCCACTCCCGACCTGAAATGGACCCAGCCGCCTCATCATTCTGGACGCTCCCCTGGCATCTCGCCGGCAAGCCGTTTCTTCGCCGATTCCCAGCGGCGTTTGACCGTTCGCAGCGAGCAATCGAGAAGGCTGGCGATCTCGTCCTGCTTGAGCCCCATGTACCAGCACATGTGGAACACCTCCCGCTCTTCATCTGGCAGACTTTCCGCCGCGGCGTGGAGCCGCGTCCAGCGTTCGAGGTTGTCGTCCGGTTCAGCCTGGTCAGCCGCGTCATCGACCTTCGCCCGCAGGTCACCATTCATTCTTTGGAAGTTGGTCTCGTGATTCGCCGCGTATGACTCCGGGCCGCGAAACTTCTTCGCCAAGTCCAGCAGTTCCCGCCGCACCTGCGTCGCCGCTAAACCGAAGAGCCCCCGAGCATCCAGGGGCACCGTCTGCCGCAGGGCCCTGTCGAGCCGCAGGGCGGCGTTTTGGACGACATCGTCGGTCTCCTCCCAGCGGCGCACCACGGGAAAAGTGCGCAGCATGCGGTGGGCGATTTGACGCATGCGTTCAGAGGCCCAGATGAACAGATCCTCTCGCGCGGCGGCATCCTCCCCGGCGGCCAGCCTACGCAGGATCACGCTGATCTGTCGGTCATCCTGCGCGGCGGCCATGCAAAGACGGTTCGTTGGCGAACCGCTCCATAGGCGGGAACGTCGAGCCTAGGCAGGCCCGCAACGCCCTCCGTCCGGAGGATTCTCCTCCCCCGCGAAAACCGCGTCAAACCGCGGCTGCAACGGGGGACTTCCACGGATTTAGGGCTTTCGTGGCACCTCGCCGGACCCGATGTCGCCTTGACCTTCAGCAGCCCGCTTCGGGCCTCACATTCGAAAGGTCAAGACGTGGAACCGCAGTCTCACGAGTCACGCTGGAAGGACGGTATGCCCGCCCACGAATGGTTCTACACTCAGCGCGGGGAAACATACGGTCCGGTCTCATCCGCCGACCTGCGGGCTGCCGCGCACCTGGGCTTCGTCGGCCCGAATGACATGGTTCGTCGCGGTGAACAAGGCGACTGGATCCCGGCAGTGTCCATTCGCGGGCTTTTCAAGGAAGCCAGGTGAGTCGGGAACTGCCTTCCGTTTTCCTTATCCACACTTTTCTCTTCCTCAGAAAGGCAACTCCATGCTCCCAGCCTCGCAACACAGCCGGCCATGCTCACACGCCCCATTCGGACTGCGGCGGCTTTGTACACCCCCATCAGCAGAGCCGCAGTTAGTCATTCGGCTATGCGTAGCGCGGCGGCGCACGGGCGTTGATTACGACCCCACGTGGGGGACCGTGGGGATTCTCTTGGCGGCCGCTGTGTTGGCATTAGGGGGCGTATGGTTTGTCCAGCAGCGTGGGAAGAACGTCAACACCTTGCCAACAAAGAACAACTTTGTGCTGCATCGGGAAACGTTCGTTCCGCAGAGACATCCAGTTCCGAAGGGAAGAGGCACTCCCGCCACTTTCGTGGCCACAAAGCTTACCCGCGCTCGCAAAGAGCAGGCTCCTCCGCAGCAGGGAGGCGTGGCCGATCAAGAAAAACGGCCAGCCCCCGGCGAACACATCAACAAAGCCATCTCACTGGCAAGAGAAGGGGCATACGACAAAGCGATTCGCGCTGCCAGCCGGGCCTCGAGGGCTTTGCCGGATGTAAGCAAAGGGTTAAGCCTGATGATCGCCTATGCAAGACAGTACTCCGACCACGCCGATCAGGCACGCCTTGCGCTGAACGGAAGCAGCGAAGTCGATCTGGGCGAGCCGTGGGGCAAGGCGCAGTTTGTAGAGCAGAACGACGCGTCGATCATTTTTTTCGCAGGGGGCAGGCACGAGAGGTTCACTGTGGAGAGGTTCAACGGCCTTAAAGGTGTGCGTTTTCGCTTGACACGCGATTACCTCGACAGAGCCAATATTCCCGCGAACGACCTCATTCTCGGCGCACATCAATTTCTAATGAACGTCAATGAGGAAGGTGATATCGATGCTCCCGGCGCTCGCGATGCTGCCCAACGACGCTTTAGAAAGGCATTCACGTCCAGGGATCGCGTCTCTATCGAGAACGGCACTTTGATGATGAAGGCTTTGGAGTTCACGACAAAGAACTGATCACGCTCTCACACCGGTATTCGCCGAAGCTCTAACACAGTTCACGATCGGTAAAAGTACGGGCGCCTAAAACTCCTGCGGGCTACAAAGGCACCGCCACACCATGGAGCAAAGAACCATGCGAATCAGCAATCCGATGCTGAACGACAAGACGTTCGGGGACTATGGCCTTCATAGACGGAACTACACGGCCGATCATGACTCCGCTGAAACGTTGACCGTGATCGGTACAGCCCAGAAGACGCTGTTTCTCCTGGTGCTGGCCGTGGGCACAGCGTGCTTCACATGGTCCAAGGTGTTTACGGGTGTGCAAGCCAATCCAGTAGCCGCAATGCTGTGGGCCTTCGGCGGGGGAATGGCGGCGTTCATCACCGCCGTTGCAATCGGCTTTAAAAGCACATGGGCACCCACCCTAGCCCCTGTGTACGCGCTTGCTGAGGGGCTTTTTCTAGGCGGTGTCTCCGCAGGTTTGGAGACGAGGTTTCCGGGAATCGTGGTCCAAGCCTTTGGGGCAACCTTCGGCACCCTCGCTGGCCTGCTGCTCACATACCAGTCTGGTCTCATTAAACCGACGGCGAACCTCAAGCTCGGCGTCGTCGCTGCAAGCAGTGGGATTTGTCTCGTATACCTCGTCTCATTTGTCGGCGTGCTTCTGGGATTCCCAATTCCATACCTTCATGACGCGGGCCCAATCGGCATTGGTTTTAGCCTTTTTGTTGTCGTGATCGCGGCCCTGAATCTGGTCCTGGACTTTGACTTCATCGAACAGGCTGCCGAGCGTGGAGTCCCAAAGTATCTCGAGTGGTATGGCGCTTTTGCCCTCATGGTCGCGCTTGTGTGGCTCTTCATGGCGATGCTCCGACTGATGTCGAAAGTGCGCGGCAAACACTGACGCGTTGTATGTGACATCACCATTATGAGAGCGACCGGGGACAACAGAAGCGTGGTTGCCGCACACCAGCCTGACCCTTCCACTTTTTTGTGCCAGTGCTCATAAAAGGTTTTGGGGAGGGGGTCAGGTGTCGTCGTGACCGGGCTGACGAACGGCGTGGACTACTCGATCCAGTACAGCACCGACGGCGGCGTGTCGTGGACTCTCTATCCCCACAATCCGTCGGCCGCCACGCGCATCATCGTGGGCGGGCTCGCAAACGGAATCGAGCACGTGTTTCGGGTGGCCACGGTCAATGTGATGGGAGCGGGCGCCTACTCGGCAGTGTCCGGCACCGTCGTTCCGGTGGCTCTGGTGACCGTGCCGAGTGCGCCGACGTCCATGAAGATTCAGGCGGGGATCGGCCAGGCCACTCTCACGTGGTCGGAGCCAACATCGAACGGCAGCAGTGCCATCACGAGCTACGAGATCAGCTACTCGAGCGACGACAAGCAGACCTGGTCGGCACCGCTGTCCGTCCCGGCCACATCGCCGACGGCAGTCATCGCTAATCTTTCCAACGGCGTCAACTATTTCGGCCATGTCTTGGCCGTAAACGCGGCCGGCAGGGGTTCGGCAACCATCGGGTCGGTGACGCCCACGAATCCCGCCGCCCAGGCGGCCGTCCGTTTCCTGAAGGCCGGCACGCTTTCGGTGACCATCCAGTTTGGCTACACGATTCGGGGCGCGGACGGGAATCGTCAGGCCAAGTTTCTAACTCTGAATATCGGCTCTCTTGACCGGAGCGGCGAGATCAAGGTGCCAGATTTCGATAGAGTTGACAGGACAGTGACCGGCAACGTCACAGTCAGGATTCTGCCGCGAGGCACGACCAAAGGCCAGTCGTTCTCGCTGCAGAAGAAGACCCATTACTCGATCGGTATCTCGTATGACAAGCGAGACACGGATCCGTGGTCTGCAACGACGATTCGATGCGGCTGAGACACTCTCTGCAACTTCATTGCGTGCATGGAATTGGCGACCCCTGCGAATCTCCCCGGCCGCTTCGAACTCAAACGAGTTCGTTTTGGCTTTCGCACTGTGCAGCCGGCAAGGCTACGGATTGCATCCTCTGCGTAAGCTACTGTTTTTGCATATGCAACGCCTTGCGAGCCGCGCCGCCCCGCGCAGGGCAGCGGTTTGCGTGGGCCTATCTTACTTCATCTCTTCAGCCTCATTTCGGCAGAACCTTGCGGGCCACGCTTGGCGGCTGATAATCTTGCGTTTCCGCGGAAGTCATACCCAAACAGCCGCGGACTCGGCTTGGCTTCCACACAAATGAGTCGTCACGATGGATACAACAACCCTTTCTGTTGATCAGTTTTGTGGGTACCTTTGCGATAGGGTCGGTTTGTCGGCCGACATCCTGCAAAAAAGTACCGAGCAGTGGCGTGCAGAGACCCGGCACCCGACCTCGGCCGAGAGCCTCGCGGACTGGCTGATAGGCAAAGGGCTGATTTCGGAATTTCACGCCGAGGCGTTGCTTTCGGGAATTGAAGGTCCCGTCGTCATAGGCCCGTATGAAGTGGCGGAACAATTGGCTAGTGGCAGCCTGGGTGGCGTGTATCGGGCTCGACACCGGAACACTGGTCAGCGTGTGAGCCTAAAAATCTTTCCATCGCAGCACCACACGAGTAGGGAGCAGACTGCACGCATCAATCGGGAGGTTCGCCTGCTGGCCCAACTGAATCACCCCAATGTCGTGCGGGCATTCGACTGCGGAGAGGCCCACGGCGTACGGTACGTCGCATTCGAGGAACTTGAAGGGGAGACGCTTGGTGCATGGCTTGATCGCCAAGGAGCTATGGATTTTCACCATGCGTGCCGGTTTGCGTTGGACATCGCCGAAGGTCTCGGGGTGTTGCACGAGCAAGGCATCGTCAATCGCGATATTTGCCCCGAAGCGATCTGGATCGATAACTCAGGCCGGGCAAAGATTCTCGAGTTTGGCTCCGCGAAAGATACCGCCGCCCAAGCTGATGGCGAAGGGCAAGGGCTGACTACCGATAGCGCCGTCATCGGTCGATACGATTACATGTCCCCGGAGCAGGCCAAGGACGCCAGAGCAGTCACTGCCGCCAGCGATTTGTTCAGCCTCGGGGCCACCCTCTATCAC
>JBJTEQ010000214.1:0-7165 GCA_046092945.1 Kapaibacterium sp. (SeqCode) | reverse complement strand
GTCAGGGCCTGTCATCATATATCGGATTCAACCGCGGCTTCCTTGATCACATTCTCACGCGGACTCCCGGGCTTACGCTCCACCGCTCTGCACTCGAGTCACCCGAGCGATATCTCACGTCGTATTCCTCGACGGTATCGGACCACCGTCCGGTGACGCTTCGCCTGTTCTACCCAACCGGCACATCCGTCGATGACGAGTCGCCGCGCGTCACAGCCAATGTGCGCGTCTCTCCAAACCCGATGTCAGTATCCGGCATGGCAGAGATCACCCTTGAACAAGGAGGACATCTGACGGCAGAGATCATCAGCGTTACTGGTCAGCGCATCGTTGTAGCCGACGAGACCCTTCCGGCGCAGATCCGCCTGCTGATGCTTCCGGTCGATCAGCTTGCATCAGGCGCGTATTCGCTGGTTGTAACGATCAACGGATCCTCAACGGCTATGCCGATCATGGTGACCCGCTAAGCCCCTAACCAAATCGCACAAATGGAAACGGGAGACGATGCCGAGCACGTCTCCCGTTTTTCGTTTCAGTGAGTTCATCTCAGAGCATGCTTCGCACAACAGACGCTATCGCAACCGCTGCAGTTTCTGCGCGTAGACGCAGCGCGCCGATGCGCCAAAGACGAGTGGCCGCGTTATCACGAAGGATTGCCAGCTCGCGTTCGGACAGTCCGCCCTCGGGTCCGATAACAACGACAATGCGCTGAGCCGTACGAACATGCTCCGCATCAGCAAGACACTCTGATCCTTCGGCATCACCGACGATGATGAGATCAGCGTTGAAATCAATATTGTCAAACGAGGTGGGTGCATCGACAAGGGGCAGGAACGGATTGCCCGACTGCGTCAATGCTGCTATGGCCTTCGCCTGCAGCCGGTCCTGCGACGACCGCAGATGCTGCCCGTGATCACATACCAGCGGCATGATACGCTGAACACCCAGCTCGGTGAGCTTTTCCACGGCCATCTCAAATCGCTCTCTGTGATCAAGCACGCCAAGGATAACCGTCACGCTTGGGGTAAGGGGCTCATGAAGGAGCTCACTTTCGATCACGAGATCAACGCCTGCGGAGCTCCGTTTCGACCGGCACGTCGCCACGAGTCCGCGTCCGTTCAGCACGCGCACATGTTCACCGTCGCGCAGCCGTAGCGCCGCGATGTGACGTCGCAGTTCGTCATCGATGGGGACCGTGGTAGCCACCTTCTCAAGTTGCGCGCAATAGAGGTTGTCCATGTGGTATTTTTGGCCTCGACCTTCACCAACACAAAGCGTATGAACACTGAATTTACGTGCATTCGCACCTACGTCCCTCAACCGGGCGTCGGAGCGATCCAACTCAACCGTCCTGCCGTGCTTAATGCGCTAAGCCTGCAGACGATGATCGAACTCGTTGAAGCGTTCGAAACCTATGATACCGATGCATCGATTCGCTGCATTGTCATCCATGGTAGTGACAAGGCCTTTGCCGCCGGAGCTGACATTACAGAAATGTCCGACGCCAAGCTGACCACGATGCTCGAGCGCGATCAGTTCGCCCGCTGGGAGCGCATTCGCCAGGTTAAGACGCCCATCATCGCAGCCGTGAGCGGCTTTGCGCTTGGAGGGGGCTGTGAGCTTGCCATGCATGCGGATATGATCGTAGCCAGCGATACGGCGCAGTTCGGACAGCCGGAGATCAACATTGGTGTGATGCCCGGCGCCGGCGGTACGCAGCGTCTAACGCGCGCCGTTGGTAAGGCACTGGCGATGGAGATCGTTCTGACCGGACGCATGATCTCGGCAACACAGGCGCAAGCCGCAGGACTCGTCAACCGCGTTGTGCCGGTGGCGTTCTATCTGCAGGAAGCATTTGCCCTGGCCGGTGATGTGGCATCCAAGGCACCTGTGGCAGCACGTCTGGCCAAAGAAGCGGTGCTCAAGGCGCACAGCACGACGCTTGAGGGTGGACTCGAGTTCGAACGGAAGAACTTCTACATGCTCTTTGCCACTGAGGATCAGAAGGAAGGCATGGCTGCATTCGTTGAGAAGCGCAAACCAGAATGGAAGGGCAAGTAATGACCAGCTACGAGACACTTCTCACAAGCCTCGACGGCGGCGTTTTCACCATCACGCTGAATCGTCCTGATTCCTACAATGCTGCCAACGAACAGCTCACAACCGATCTGCAGCATGCTCTCGCATATGCACGCGACACCGACGAAGTGCGGTGCGTTGTTCTCACCGGTGCAGGCAAGGCATTCTGCAGTGGACAGGACCTGAAGGACGCTCCAAAGTCCGGTGATAAGCGCGACCTGCGAGACTCGCTGAACCGTCGCTACAACCCCATCATTCGTCTCATGCGCGAGCTGCCGAAGCCAATAATTGCTGGCATCAACGGTGTGGCTGCCGGCGCCGGACTTTCGCTGGCTCTTGCTGCGGACGCGCGTGTAATGAGTGCCTCGGCCAAACTCGTCGAGGCATTTATCGGTATCGCTCTGATCCCCGACTCCGGCGCAACGTGGTTCTATCCGCGCATGATGGGTTATGCCAAGGCGTTTGAGTTTGCAACACTCAACGCTCCCATTACTGCCGAGCAGGCACTCGAGATGGGTCTCGTCAACAGCATTGCACATCCTAAGGCCTTTACCTCTGCGTTGCAGTCGCTGGCGTCGCAATACGCGCAAGGGCCAACGCAGTCCTATGGTTTCGTAAAGATGCTCCTGCAGACGGGGCTCACCCACTCGCTTGACGAGATGCTTGAGCTGGAAGCAGAGTATCAGCAGAAGGCCGGTGATTCGGCCGACTACCGCGAGGGCGTGCAGGCATTTCTCGAAAAGCGACGTCCGAACTTCACGGGCCAATAAGCCCCCTCTCCTCCAGAACGCGCATCATGACACCTTCTCGTCCCACATTGTTTGAGCAGATCCGCGATGACGGTCATGAGGCCGCAGAGAAGATCGGTCTGAATGGTTCGGTCACCCTTCGTGGCACAATCATCGCGGTTGCAACACTGTGCATGATGGCATTTCTCCCGGGTCGTCTGGGTGAACTTCGTCAATCAGCATTTGATCGCTCGCGCATCGGAACTACGTGGAGCGAGGAGTCTCTGATCGCTGAGTATCCTTTCCCGGTGATGAAGGAAGCTGACACCGTTGCTGCCGAGCGAGCTGCTGCGCGCAGCTCGGTGCCGGCATACGTCCGACGCACTGGTTCAGCGAAGGAGCTTGCGCTGCGCCGCCTTGAACAGACAAGAAATACGAGCACCGACGCTCAGATTCAGCAAGTGCTGGCAACACTGGCGGTCCCTGCCGTCGGCGCACTATACGAGGAAGGGGCTCCGCAGATTATCAACATTGACATCCGCGAGCTACCAGAGACCGATCTGTTGTCGATCGACGAGCAGGGTATGGAATCGGTTGCCTGCACGCGCGCAAACATTCGTGATTCTGCGTCGGTAGCCGAGGGGCTGGACAATCTGCTTGTCAATGTCCAAGCTTCGCTGCGTCCGACTCTTCGGCGAGTACTTCATTCGGCGGTCGTTCCCAGCTTGCGTGTGGATGCACCAACGTGGGAGCGGCAGAAGCAGCTGGCCGAACAAGGAGTGTCGACCACTCAGGAGATCGTTCGCAAGGGCGATGTGATCGTCCGCAAAGGCGACCGCATCGATGCCTCGATCCTGAATCGCCTGGCATCGTATCGATTTGCCGAGTATGCACGATCGGCATCGCAGTTCTCGTTCCTCGTTGCTCTTGGCTCTGCCGGCCATGCATTGGTGCTTGTCGCAATCGTCTGTCTGTATCTGTATTTCGTTCGGCGCTCGTCGTTTGTTCGCAATGGTCAGCTTGCAACGCTCCTGGCAATGCCAGTAGCATCGGCAGGATTGGGTTGGTTGTCAATTGCCCTGCCGTCGGCGCTACCCCTCGAGTACACGATCATCGTCCCCGGATTTGCGATGCTCGTCTCGATCCTCTACGACGTGCGCACGTCGATCGTTGTGACGCTCTCGTGCGCGCTGTCGGTAGCAGCGGCGCGAGGCAATGACCATGTCATTGCAGTCGTCCTTATCGCCGGCGGCGTAATGGCTGGATACTCGGCAACCAACCTTCGCAGCCGCACGCAGATCTTCACGTCGATCCTTGCGATTCTGGCCGGACTCGTGATCGTAACCGTTTCGATCGAGCTGGAGAATGCCACGCCCCTTCTCAGCTTGGCAACCAAGCTCGGGGGCGTAGTGGTCAATGCTGTCGTCTCACCTCTCTTTGCCATTGCAGCGATCATCCTGATGGAGCGGACGTTGAACGTTGCAACTGATCTTCGTCTCGAGGATTTTGATGACATTAATCATCCGCTGATCCATCAGCTTAACCAGCTTGCACCGGGAACGTATCAGCACACCATGGCTGTGATGCACCTGAGTGAAACGGCGGCCTCAGCCATCGGTGCAAATCCCCTACTTACTCGGGTTGGAGCACTCTATCACGACATTGGCAAGATCACCAAGAGCGAGTACTTCATCGAGAATCAGATCGAGATCGACAACAAACACGACAGGCTTCCGGCGCGCAAGAGCGCAGAGATCATCCGACGTCATGTCACCGATGGCATAGACCTCGCTAAGGAATATCGTTTGCCGGACCGCATCTGGAAGTTCATTCCGATGCACCACGGAACCATTCTCGTTAAGCACTTCTATGCCAAGGCTGTCGACGAAGCCAATGGCGCAGATGTAGACCCGAGTGAGTTCCGCTATCCCGGACCGCGACCCGATTCGAAAGAAACCGCCATCGTCATGCTTGCCGACGCAGCCGAGGCCCTTTCGCGGCTTGTTGAATCAGGCAACCGCACGGAGATCGAGCATGCGATCGACCAGATTATCATGGATCGTTTTCTTGATGGTCAGTTGCAGGATGCTCCACTCACACTTCACGACCTCAACATCATCCGCGACTCGTTTGTGAATTCGCTTCTCGGCGCAACACATCAGCGTGTGCGATACATGGAGGTCCGCCCGGGTGACGAGTCGGCATCATGACCTCGCCCCTTCCATCGACCTTTGAGCGTGATGTAAAGCAGTTTGTGCACTACGTCCGCCTTGAACGGGGCTTGGCATCAACAACGTCGGAGGCATATCGCCATGACGTTACGCAGTATGCACGGCACCTTGTTGACCAGAAGCAATCAAGCTTTGCCGATGCCACACTAGCCGACGTTCGGTCGTTCTTTGATCGACTTGCTACAATGGGCCTTGCCCCATCAAGTCGATCCCGCTATCTGGCGTCGATCCGCCATTTGAACACCTTTCTCGTTGGCAGCGGCCGCATGCAGCGCGACGTGACCGAAGCAATGGAAATGCCGCGCTCACGCCGACAGCTGCCAGAGTGTCTGCGCGTGGACGAAATGCTGGCCTTTCTCGATGTGTTTGATGAGTCGGACCGATACTCACTGCGCAACCGGGCAATGTTCGAGACCATGTATGCGTGCGGACTGCGAGTCAGCGAGCTCATTGGCCTGCGTCAGGCCGATGTGCTGCGCGATGTGGAGCTTGTGCGCGTCTTCGGCAAAGGTTCAAAGGAGCGCATTGTCCCGATCGGACCTGAGGCGCTGACGTGGATCGACCGGTATCAGCAATCCGCGCGCGGACAGCTCATAACGACAGCAAACACCGACGACATTCTGTTTCTGAATTCCCGTGGCAACAAGCTCTCACGCATGGCCATCTGGAAGATCATGCAGCAAGGGGCCTCTGCAGCCAGACTGGAAAAGCATGTGCACCCACACATGTTCCGGCACTCGTTCGCAACACACCTTCTTGAAGGGGGCGCAGATCTGCGTGCTGTTCAGGAAATGCTGGGCCACACTGATATCGCTACCACACAGATCTACACCCACATCGACCGAGAGTATGTGAAGGAGGTTCACACCCTGTTCCACCCTCGGTCGACTATGACCGGCAAGCCCCCTGCTGAGGAGGCATCATGAAGGTGCTCCTTGCCGTTATCTTCTCGATGGTTATGATTAGGTTCGAACTTCCGGCGCAGGTGAAGTTTGGCATCGACAATCTCATCGACACCGATTTTGCCCTCTTGAACGGCAAACGCGTTGTGCTGGTGACTCATGCTGCCGCGCGGACGTATCGGGCAACCTCTAGCGCCGAGGAGTTTCTCCGTGCGACAGATGTGAAACTCCTTCGCATACTGACTCCCGAGCACGGGTTTTACGGCGTTGTAGAAGCGGGCAAACATGTCGATGACGACACGCTGTTCGGACTGCCGACACGGTCCTTGTATGGGGCTTTACGGAGGCCAGACTCCACGATGATCCGCGATGCGGACATGGTTGTTGTAGACCTGCAGGACATTGGCGTTCGGTCGTACACGTTTATGTCAACGATGATCGAAGTTCTCGATGCGTGTGCAGAGTACAACGTCCCCTGCATGATTCTTGACCGGCCCAATCCGCTTGGCGGCACGATCATCAGCGGCGGCATTGTCGACGATTCACTGCGGTCCTTCATCGGGAGAATTCCCATCCCCTACGTGCATGGATGTACACTGGGTGAGCTGGCAACAATGGCCAATAGCCAGAACTGGCTAACTACCAGTGCCACAAGACGCACTCAGCGGTGCTCCCTAACCGTGGTGCGATGCAAGCGTTGGAGTCGATCTTCAACCTGGGAAACGATCAACCGTCCGTGGTATCCAACCAGTCCCAACATTCCAAGTGTGGCCGCGATTCGTGGATATGCAACGACTGGGCTCCTTGGCGAGCTTGGCGTCTGGAGTATTGGAATGGGTACGAATAGCCCCTTTCAGATCATCGGTGCTCCCGGGTTTTCGTTCGAATCTGCTACCATCGCGATGCTTCGAGAGCGTGGTCTGGACATGGCGAGATGTCGGTACAAGCCATCTTCTGGAAAACACTCCGGCACCGTTTGTGATGGATACTATATCCAACCGCGTGAATCATGGCGTCCAATGGAAGCGGCCGCTGTGCTGCTCTGGGAAGCACGACGCAAGCGTCCCGAAGCCTTCCCCGATACGCTCATTCGTTCCGCGAACGGACGCATGTTTGCTAAGGCCTGCGGATCAGGCGAGATCGTTTCGGCACTCTGTAAGGGGGCTCCGTTGTCCCGCATGGAATTGCTATTCCAGCGCGGCACCGTTGAGTTCATTGAGCTCCG
>JBJTEQ010000213.1:0-9323 GCA_046092945.1 Kapaibacterium sp. (SeqCode) | reverse complement strand
TCACTCGTCACTCGTCACTCGTCACTTGTCACTCGTCACTTGTCACTTGTCACTCGTCACTTGTCACTCGTCACTCGTCACTTGTCACTCGTCACTTGTCACTCGTCACTCGTCACTCGGGCCAAGGCCCGGGGCTAATGTCACTTTTTCTTCTTCGGCTTTTGTCCATCCAACACGATTTTCATCGTGATGCCGATCGACGCTGGCGAATCGACGACGTGAATGCCGCAGTCGCGCATGGTGGCCATCTTATCGGCAGCGGTGCCCTTGCCCCCTGAGATGATGGCGCCTGCGTGACCCATCCGACGTCCCGGAGGTGCGGTTTGACCGGCAATGAATCCAACAACAGGCTTCTTGACGTACTTCTTGATGTATTCAGCGGCTTCTTCTTCGGCACTGCCACCGATCTCGCCGATCATGACGATGGCCTTTGTCTCAGGATCGTCGTTAAATAGCTTAATGGCATCGATGAATCGTGTTCCGATGATCGGGTCGCCCCCGATACCGATACACGTTGTCTGTCCGAGGCCTACGTCGGAGAGCTGACGCACGGCTTCGTAGGTAAGCGTTCCGGAGCGGCTCACAAGCCCTACTGGTCCGCCTGGCGTGAAGATAAAGCCCGGCATGATGCCGATCTTACACTCACCCGGTGTGATGATACCCGGACAGTTTGGTCCGATCAGACGCGTGGTTGAGTGCTGCAATGCAGCCTGAACGGGGATCATATCGTTCACAGGGATGCCTTCGGTGATGCACACCACAACGTCAATGCCAGCGGCGATCGACTCAAGGATCGCATCTGCAGCCATTGGTGCCGGCACGAAAATGATCGACACATCGCATCCGGTGGCAGTCCGTGCTTCGGCAACGGTGTTGAATACCGGAACCGGACGGGTGAACGTATCGTCACCCTTTCCGGCGTACATTGTGCCACCCTTACCGGGCGTTACACCGCCGACGACGTTTGTGCCATAGGCCAGCATCTGAGACGCGTGGAATGTACCCTCGCCACCAGTGATTCCCTGGACGATGATTTTAGAATTTTTGTTGACTAATACGCTCATGCTTCCTTGTCCTGAATAAAACGGAGCGCGAATTTACGGAAGATGCGTCACACCGGAGGTTGTAAACCATGGTCGAGATTTCTTTGACATACGACGGCGATCTGCGAACCCGAGCCGTTCATGGTCCGTCGGGAACGGGGCTTATCACGGATGCCCCCGTAGATAACCATGGAAAGGGTGAGAGTTTTTCGCCGACCGACCTCTTGGCCACGGCTCTGGGATCGTGTATGCTCACCTACGTGGGACTCACGGCAAACAAGCATGGATGGGATGTGCGCGGGACGTCGGTAACGGTGCACAAGGAAATGATTGCCGACCCTATCCGCCGCGTCGGGCGCCTAACGGTTCAGATCCATATTCCAATTCCACTCACGGACCAAGAACTGGCACTCGTTGAGCAGGCTGTCATTACGTGTCCGGTGAAGGAGAGTATTTCCGATCGCATTCAGGTGCCGCTCACGATCACCTGTACGCCAACGATCAATCTTCCAGGCGCTCGGAGAGGGTCATAAGGCGCTCGTCACTGAACATCGGCCCCTGCAGCTGCATGCCAACGCTCCCAATGCTGTTTAACGCATCGATTTTTGGGCTTGTGCTCCTCTGCTGTGCAACCACAGAGATGTCTGCACAGGCTAAGCCAGCTGCTCAGCCCCCTACGTTCAAGGAGTATCGCCTGCAGGCATCGTATCGTGCCGGCGTAGCTCAGGCGTACGAGGTAAGCGAAAAGACGATTATCGAGCGCATTCATAGTGATTCCTCACGACGGAACTATCAGCGTGAGGTCATGACCTATGTGACGGTTCGGTGTATCGAAAATCTCGATAACGTATCGCGCATTGTCGTAACTGCCGATTCGATCGTCTACAAGTTCACGACTGGTCCCTCGGTGATCACCTACGACTCCCAGAAGGATCTCGCACCGAAGGCGTTTCCTGATCTGAACGGGTATCTCGGAGCTCTCAACCGATCATTTGAGATCACCTATTCGCCCTATGGTGAGGTGACAAAAATTACTGGCGAGCAGGTGGACTTCTGGAAGGATTACATTCAGCAGAATGTTTCTGACCTCGACACGCTCATTTCCACGATCTGGTTACAGTCGCTCTCGAATGAGAGTCTCTCGCATCTCGGTGATGTCCAGAAGCGCATTGTGCCCGGCACCAAGAAGGCACTTGATTCCTCATGGCAGCATGATCTCATGTTCCGCGTTGACGGTGTTGTGTACGAAGGCAAGGCGCGATCGACGTTCAAGTCCTACGAAGGGGGCGTCTACACGATCGCTACCCAGGATACGATTGCTGCTCGCACAAGCTGGCCATTACATGTGCTGGAGATTCCGGATCTAGTGTCGTGCCTGGATGGGCAGGCCGTGGTGAATTGCACATCCAAGCTTTCTACGGCAGGCACGCTAAACGGACTTGATGCCGAGATCAAGGCACGCTTCCGCGGTCGGGTCGGCAACGAGGTCTTTACTCAAAGCGTCATATCCACGCAGTCGTGGAAACTCGTCAAGCAGTATCAGTGGTAGGCCTGCGCATGGCCCGGTTCCTGCTCGTTGGCGCCGTGCTGACGTGTCTTGGTGCCTGTGCGCCGTCGGAAAAGCAGGGGACTGAGGCACGGGAAGAACTGTCGCTTAAGGATACCTCCGGCGCAAAGACGCAAACTCCGGCCTCTGCCGGTGTGAAGGGGCTTGTGCTTCGGTACAGAGCCGGCGATGTGTTCCGCTATCGCGTGGTGCAGGAAACCAACGGTGGACCCGACACGGCCCGGACGCGGACAAAGAGCACGCACTGCTATACCCGAACAGTGCGGTCCATTCGATCGGATGGCTCGTTTGAGACGGTTATGCGGTTTGACTCCATCAGCGTCTCCGCCTTGGTCAGTAACGCAAAGACCGGGCAGAAACTCGTCGAACAATCCTATCGCTCCTCCGACACGGCAGCCGAAACGAAGAATCGGTTTCCGCAGTTTGCAGCACTTATCGGCGAAGAGGTGCTGGTGTACATCACGCCGGATGGGCGAGTTCAACAGGTGGGTGATGTTGCTCCCATCGTGAAGAAGATCGCCACATCCTCGCAGCAGCAGGTGCCCCCTGCCGCATTGGAGCAGCTTGCATCGCAGATCAAGGCAAGCATTTACGCTTCGTTCTCACTGCAGGAGTTCGTGCCATATCCGAAGCAGGAGATCGACTCTGCCGGACGCTGGGTGAATGAACAGGTGACACCACTGAGTGACATCTTCTCGCTGACGACGAAGGCAACCTATACCATTGAGCGGATCTACGAACTCAATGGCCGACACCTTGGCGTTGTTTCCGCGAATGTTGTCGGGAACGTGCGCGTTGCGCCGCTGCCGAAGGGATCGCCCCTTTCAATAACGGTGTCGTCATCATCCATTATCGGAGAGTCAAATGCTCTGATGGATGTTGATCGCGGTTACACCATCAGCAAGAAAAACCGGATCATGATGAACATGACAGCCCGCGTACGGATGCCGCAAGGGGGCGAGCAGACGGTGTCCCAATCGCAGGACTCACGATACGAGATCGATCTCCTTCCCTAAAGTCCTATGGCCAAGAAGAAAGTCGAATTACGGAAGGTTTTTCTGCCAAGCGATTCGATCGCTTTCATCGCTATTGGCGTAGGCCTGGTGATCGCCGTCGTTGCTCCGTTCGATAATCTGGCAGTTCGTCTGATTGGAATCTGCATCGCTATCCTCGGTGGCGTAGCGCTCTTTATGATGGTGTCACCACGCCTTACGGATCTGCAGATCATCACCCCTGTGAGGCCGTCATCAACGCCTGACATTACGTCGAGAACGGTTCAGGATGCCAAGAAGCGCACGCAGACATTTGATCCTGATGCGTACCGGGAATCTTTCGGACAGAGTGAGGATGAGGAACAGCCGTTCTTTGATGAGAATCAGACCGCCTTGTTTGAAGATGTCGCCGCTGAACGTCCTGAAGAATTCAGGAACGATGAGACTGTTGCGCCTGTCGAGCTGATATCCGATGCCGACTCTAGCGTCCGCATTGTTGGTACGCGAAAGAGCTCGGGTCCGGCCGTGCCAACGCTTGTCAGTGAGGCGCGTCAGGCCGCTCGCAGAGCTCAGCTACTGGAGCTCACGGAGCGACGCACTGCAGAGCCCCCTGCCCCATCAACGCCATTCTCTGGAGAGATCACCGAGGAGATCCAACTTTCGGATGATGTGATCATCCGGCCGGTACGCTCTTCAGCACCCGTCACACCGGTGGTGACTGAAGCCGAGACTTCCGAATCTCGACGTGAAGATGCAACGGATGCAGCGAGAAGTGTCGATCCGGTTGCGCCACTTGGAGAGGCGAGTTCAGATTCTTCCGTTTCTGAACAGAATGTTCCGGAACATGAAATCGCTGACGATAGTGACCTGCTTGCGGAGGACTTTGGCGATGCCTACGAGGTACCGGCAGATGTTCAGGAAGCGGCTGCAATTCCAGTACCGCCACGAGAAACATCGAGACGTTCTCCGACGGTGTCGCTCTCGACGTTCGTTAATGACAGTAGCGAAGAGGATCTTGCGTCACAGGAGCCCCGTCGGGAGTTTGATTACCTGTTGAATAGGGTTCTGATGGTGATCCGCTCGGCAACCAATGCGCGCACGGCGGCATTCCTCTGGGTGAACTCGGAACGTCAGGAGCTTGTGGTAGAGGCGAAGATCACTGAAGCGGAAGATGAATTCACATCGCAGCGTAAGCTTCCGATGGGAATCGATGCATTGAGTCAGATCGCCCGCGAGGGCAGGCCGGAGATCATCACGCAGATAAGTTCAAGTGCAGAGATGGAGCTCCTTCCATACTATGCCCGTGCAGCCGGCACGGTCTCGTTCATCGGCGTTCCTGTGTATTACGGCGGCAATGTTGTTGGTATCCTCTGTGCTGATTCAAAGATCGAGGATGCGTACTCCGACATCACTGTCGGTTTCTTCGGACAGTTTACGAAGCTCATCTCGGGCTTGGTGTCATCCTACACCTCCAAGTACGATCTCATGCTGGCTTCGGCAAAGCTCGAAGCGATCGAACACCTGCGTCAGGCACTCAGTGACGCCCCTGCTTCTGTTCAGAATGCTACACGGGCACTCTTTGGAACACTGATCCAGCACATGGACGTTAGTCGCATTGGACTTGTGAGTTACGATGCCGCTTCCGGCGGATGGGCCCTAACCGATGCACGATCGGCGATGGATGACAACTATCGCGCACTTGTAGGTTCAGGAGTAGATGTGCGCAATTCCGATGTTGGCTCGTGCATCACAACGGCATCGAATGTGGTGCTTACCAATGAAACAGTATCAACGCGTGTTGTTGCCACTGAGCCCCCTCTCGAATATGGACAGTTTGTAGCAGTACCTCTTCGGACGTCGAAAGAGTGTTTTGGAGCGGTCTATCTTGAGAACCTCGAATCCTCACTTACGTCGCAGGACGTAGCACTTGCCGAAGCTCTGGCCGAGCATGTCGCTTCGCTCTTTGAACAGTTACATCAAGCTCAGACACTGAAGGGGGCTGCCCTTCTCGACCACGCCACGGGTGTGCTGAACAGCAATGGTTTCGAGATGCGGATCCGCGAGGAGTTTGCCCGGTCAGTTGATTACAACATCCCGCTCACAGTATGTATGCTGCATCTTGATGCATCTCGGGCAACGCCGGAGCAGAGGATGTATGCTCTGCTGCACGTGCTTCGTCTGGTCAAGGACCAGCTTCGTGACTATGACGTTGTTGCGCGTGTCGGCGATGAGCAGATCGCTCTTGGTTTGATCGGATACAAGCTGCAGGAAGCTCAGAACTGGACGGAAACGATGCGTCGTGAAGTGGCCAGCTCACCAGTCGACGTACAGGGCAAACGTCTGTCGTTCACCGCGTCGATTGGAATTGCCCAGGCCGAGCCACGGGACGCGTGGGATGACCTTGTGGCTCATGCCCAGGCAGCTCTTGACGTGAGCTTGCGATCGGGCAACAAGGTTACGGTGTTTGCCTAAGATCAGTCGTTGTCCGGACCTGCAGTGCTCAGGCGCACGGTTACCGGACAATGGTCGCTCACGCTTGCTGACTCCTTATCGCTGAGGTAGGAGCGCATATCGCTGACCGTTTCGCTGCCGACGACGAAGCGCACTCGAGCTGAACCAGAAACCAGAACGTGGTCGATAGCGTACCAGTTGGGGTTTTTACATGACCGCAGCGTTCCGGTGAGAAACGTCATCTCTTTGCTGGCGATGAGTGGTCCAAGTGTGGCATTGTCACGACGACCCGGGAAGTCGTTGAGATCACCAACGATCAAGATGTCCTTCTCGCTGCCGGAACGCACCACAGAGTCTGCCCAAGAGCGGAGCATCGCCGCCTGCTTGCCGCGCAGACGGCGCGACTCATCTCGCAGCTCATCAGTGCTGTCAGCGCGCGATGTGCTCTTGAGATGCACCACCATCATCACCCAGTCAAAGTCATCTTTACGACATGACAATACCAAGCCGGGTCTCAGGCGGTCTACGCCGACGGTAAGGGGCGTGTACACGTCGGTCTGGCGGACGCTGAGCCCCTTACGAAAGACCACACCAACGTTCTGCTTGATACCGACGTCGGCAATGAACCCCTCGTGATCCGGTAGATGACGCAGCACGCGGTTCAGCGCAGCAGTGTTCTCGATCTCCTGTACGCCAAGCACATCGGCTCCAGAGCGATCAATCACATCGGCAATGCGGCGGTAGTCGTCATCCGTCCGCTTCTTCGTGTCGTCAACGCCGTCGCCCAGCCATTCAATGTTGAACGTACCAACCGTTACCTGGTCGGGATAGACGATGCGCGATGTCTGGCATGACGAAAGCGCCAGCAGGCAAGGGGCCAGCAGAGCAATAAAGCCGCGGTTGAAAGCACTTCTCATCGGCCGGTCAGAACGGCCTTAGCAACGTATCCGGCAACCTGGGGATTTTCCTTCAGGCGACGCGTAGAATAACCGTACCAGTCATCGCCAAACGGCACGTAGATGCGCACGCGCTGTCCACTCTTGATGAGTGAGTCGCGGCGGTCTTCACGCACACCAAGCAACATTTGGAACTCGACGTTCTCGCGAGTTGGACGCGCTTGTTGAACCTGACGTTCGGCATCCGCGATGAGCTGTTCATCGTGCGTTGCAATGTGTGTGCGAGCCTCCGACGAGAGGAGCAGTCCAAGAAGCTTACGGTAGTTCGCACGGATGTCATCGGGATCCTTGATCGCAACTGATGCATCCTCGACGTAGATGCCCTTGCAGAGCCGAACCGATGGAGCATAGTCGAGTAGCGAGCGAATGTCCGATTCGGACCTATGCAGATAGGCCTGGATCACCACGCCCACGTTGTCGAATCCCTCGCCACGGAGTCGCCGATAGAAGTCGAGCGTCACGTCCGTATAGGGCGTGTTCTCCATGTCCATGCGGACGAACAGTCCAAACGATTTTGCTCGCTCGACGAGCGAGCGCAGATTGGCATAGGCAAAGTCCTGATCGATATCCAGGCCAAGCGATGTGAGCTTGACGCTCAGATACGAATCGAGTCCGTTATCACGGATCGCATCGATCACCTTTGCCTGCGAGGCTGTCTCCGAGGTTGCCCGTTCACGTGACGAAACAAACTCTCCCAGAACGTCAATCGTCGAGCAGGCCCCCTTGCGCATCAGGTCCTGTGTGACCGCAACAGCGTCCGCCAGCGTGTCGCCGGCGATGTAGCGCTGCGCTATGGCCTTGACGATACGCTTCGGAATGATGGGCAGAGTTGCAACGACGAGCGAATTGAAGAGACTCACAACGTGCCCTCGATTTACCGAACGATCATCAGTGGTGCTGACGTCTGCATCGCACCCGAACGGATCGCAAGGCGATACGCTCCGGCTGCAACATTGCCCAGCGGAAGGGTGATGGTCTGCGTGCCGCTGACAAGACGCTCTGTTGAACGAAGTACGACCTCACTGCCATCGTTGGAGATCAGCACAAGCGATGACTCGACGTCTTTGTCTGACCCAATGACGCACGTAACGGATGTTGACGCTGGGTTTGGATGCACAGATGCAATCGTGAATGGGGCTTGCACATTGGTCTCTTCATCAACAGATACCGGCTTCGCACAGGTGTCGATCACCAGATTGTCGCGTGTTGCCAGAACATTGGTCTCTGAAGCCGCATCAATAACGCGCAGCTTGACCTTTGTTCCCGGAGGCACACCGTTCATGTTGATGTTCGTGCTGAAGATCTGCCACACGGATAGGTCGATCGTTGACTGCTGGGTTGCTGTTCTCCAGTTTGTGCCATTGTCCGTGCTGTATTGTATCCGAGCGCTCTCGATAAAGTCTGACGTCCAGCGATATTGATTCGGCTGGTTCTTACACAGCTTGGCGTTCTCTTCCGGAATGTCCAGCACAAAACGTGGTGTGCCGATAGAAAACTCGCCTGAAATCGATGGCGTCGACGGAGCACTAAGAGCCGTTACCCGAATGCGGGCGTTTGATGTAGCCGTCGCCGGAACGGTCCAGTTGAATGTTGCTGCGTTCAGCGAGGCAGAAAGTGCCTCGTAGGTATTTCCATCAGCAGCAATCTCTACCTTGACGTTGGTGATGCCCTGGGCACGCGTCCAGCGGATCTGATAGGTAGATCCGGAACCGAGACGCTCTCCACCCTTTGGAGCTGTGAGCACTACAGGCACGGACAGCTTATACTTCGCCAGCGATGTGTCGTTGACGTTCGGGTCGGATGCATCTTCGATGCGCACCCAGAACTCCGGACTGAGGTTCGATGGAACAGTCCACGTATAGAGCTCATCAGCGGCATTCAGTGGGCCGGCGATCTTGGTCCATGGACCGCTCACGGCCGGACCCCACAGCAAGTTCACCTGAGCGATGCGGTTTGACTTCCAGCGAATGGTCATCTTCTCATCTGGCTGATAGGAGTCTGTACCACGCGGCTCAGTGAGTTGCACCAATGGTCGTGTGATAAGGGGCACGCATGGCGAAGCCTTGATCCATCCACGCATGCGTTCCGAAGCGCGAGGTCCGAACGTGAGCGGAGTGCGACTGCCGTTCACCAGGTGACAATAGCTCATAATCGTGCCAGGAATTACTCGGCGCAGGCTTTGGTCCGAAAAACACCCGTCGGTCATGTCGATCTGCGGTGCAAGCTGACACGTGTCGATCGGTGGGCTCCAGTAGCAGTTATGCGTGTGCGGCGAACCAATGTTATGACCCATTTCGTGGGCGGCAACGAAGAC
>JBJTEQ010000212.1:0-10283 GCA_046092945.1 Kapaibacterium sp. (SeqCode) | reverse complement strand
CATGCAGACCAACCTGCATCGATCCGGTGAACGAAATGAATCGCGTCTTTGGATGAGCCACGAGGTAATCGCCTGCTTCTGCTCCGGAGGCAACCAGAAAGTTCAGCACGCCAGGGGGCAGGCCAGCTTCGGTCATTATCTCCTGGAACAACCAGCCCATCATCGGGGAGTCGCTCGATGGCTTCAGAACCACCGTGTTCCCCGCCACGATTGCCGCGGACGACATCCCTGCAAGGATGGCGAACGGGACATTCCATGGTGGGATAACAACACCGACGCCCAGCGGGATGTAGAGGAGTTCATTCTTTTCGCCGGGCTGCGCAACGATCGGCTGCGGTCCGGAAAGACGCAGCATTTCGCGACCATAAAAATCAAGGAAATCGATGGCTTCACAGGTGTCCGCATCTGCTTCGAGATAATTCTTACCCACCTCGCTGATCATCCACGCGTTGATCTCCAGGCGACGACGTCTGATGATATTCGCAGCCTTGAACAGCACTGCAGCGCGCTTTTTTGGGTCGACGTTCTTCCATGTTTCAAAGGCTTTCTGTGCAGCCTTCATAGCCTGCTCAGCATGGTCTATTCCAGACTTCTGAAAAACACCGATCGTTTCCTTCGGTGCTGCCGGATTTGCGCTGATCGTCTTTTTATCGGTCTTTACGCGCCGACCATTGATAATGTTCGGGTACTCCTTACCAAAGGTTGCACGTACGACATCGATCGCAGCGCGCTGCTTTGCAGCGATTGCCGGCTTGGTAAAGTCGTGGTAGGCCTCATTGACAAACGGCTTCATGAATTCCTCAGGGTATATGAATCGCAAATTTACATCGTCTGTGTCGTAGGTTCGCTCACCAACACCGTCAGCACATGATCGAATCACTCATCACGCTTCTGCAAAGTTTTCCGACCTGGGCACTTGTTGTCACGGCCTTTGTTGTTGCCTACGTCGAGAATCTCTTTCCCCCATCGCCCAGTGATGTGCTCATGGTCTTTATAGGATCACTCATTGGCATGGGGCTTGGAGACTTTTCAACCTTTCTCACCAGCTCGACGCTGGGTTCCATCGGTGGCTTCTGCACGGCCTACCTCCTCGGTAGGCGCTACGGCGAAGCCATTGCCGATTCGCCCCTTGTTCCCTTTATCACACGGGATATGTTAGCGCGGGCCGAAAATCTCTTTGACCGTTATCACGGCCTGATCATCATCGCGAACAGATTCCTCGCCGGAACGCGAGCTGTTGTGGCCTTTGCTGCCGGAGTAGTCAGACTCCCATTGCCACGAACACTGGCCTACAGCGCGATCAGCGCGCTTGCTTGGAACGCCACTCTACTATGGGTCGGCACTGCGGTAGGACAACGCTGGCGCGACGTCGAAGGGTACCACACTGCCTACGGGTGGCTCATCACCGGAGCGATTGCCATTGCTGCTCTCGTGTGGTTCCTGCGTCGGCGCAGGAGGGACTAACCTAGCCCCTTACTCGCCGGAAGAAGTGCCGGTGCCTTCACGTCCCCAATCGACGATCAGCGAGAAGCGTAGCGTATTGCCGAGTGGATGATTCTGCTCGACAGTGATGTAGTAGCTGAAGTCAGCACGGAAGATATCATAGTTGACACCTGCGCCAAGGGTGAAGTACTCGCGGGCACCGGCAGCGGCCGGTTCCGTGAAGTAGCCTCCACGCAGGGCAACAGACTTGTCATAAACGTATTCCATACCGAAGCCCGTTTCCAACCCACCGCGCTCCCACGAGGTAACAAGGGAGATTGGAAGCGGGTCCGAATTGCTTCCATCGCGACGCACAAGAAGCTTCATCACATCTGATGTGAAGGTGAGCTTGTTGAACTCGTCCTCAAGGACCGTCAGCGCAACGCCAACGCGGAGGTTGGTCGGAAGCGGATCGGATTCTCTGTCATAGGTCATCTTCGGACCGAAATTCTGCAGGTTTGCGCCAACACGCAGACGGTTACTGAGATCTTCACCGAAGATGCTCAGGTCTGATGGACGCCAGAGAACACCAATGTCGAAAGCACTTGAGATACCAACGCCAGCGCCCGGCGTGCCGGCACTTGCCGGGGCAAGATTCGACTGAATGTACTTGACCTGCACACCCAGACCGACATCTTTACCCACCTCCGTACCGTAGGAGATGCCGAGGCAGAACTCATTCGAGCGAAACTTGCCGAGAGCCTGACCATTTTCATTGGTCTTGGTGAATTCGCCCAGGTTCATAAAGATGAACGAACCGGCGATGGTGCCTCCGAGCTCTTCGACGTACTGTCCGTAGGTGCCATAGGAATAGTAGAGGTCGGCATTAAACTGCGGTAACCACTTTGCAAAGCTCAGGGCCACCTGGTTCGATGCATCATTGAATGCCAAAGCACCCGTATTCCAGAACACAGCGTTGATGTCCTCCGTCATGGCCGTGCCAACATCACCCATACCGCTTGCACGCGAGTCCGGGGTGATAAGCAGGAATGGCACTGCCGCGCCCCCTGCCTGCGCAAGGGCAAGAGTAGACGTTGCGAAGAGTAGTGCAAGACCAAAAACAAACTGCCGGACTACCGTCATGTAAAACTCCATTGTACCCACATTGACAGGGGGCAAAGTTAGCGAATGAGGGTTACTTTACCGCTTACGTGTGACACCGATCCATCGGCATCTTTGAGCTGCACAACGACCTGATAGACGCCAGACTGCGCAGCATCACCAGATTCATCAAGTCCATCCCAGAGAACATCGGCCGTCTGCATGTCGATGATCTGCATAGGACGCTCGATCAGACGAGCACCGTGAATGTCATAGATCGCAAGAGTTGCCGAGAACGGTCGCTGACTGGCGTGCGTGAATCGGATCGTTGTAGAAGTCGAGAAGGGATTCGGAAAATTGTACAGGCCCTGTCCAACAATCGAGCCATTATCCTCGGGGATGCGAAACATCGTGCTTTTCTGGGACATGTTGTTGTATACGTCCCAGCCACGGACGGTTACCGTATGCATGCCGGCACCGAGGCCAAAGATCTGTTTTTGCGCAGTGCCAGCGCGAGGATTTTCAAGCGACGTGGTAAAGGACGGCGTCAGAATATCAACGTCATTAGAGTTGTTGAACTGAGCCGTGATTTCATGTCCAATGCCGAGGCCTGTGGTATTGATACCAGTTGCATCAGACAGGTCGATGATCAAGACGGGGTTCTTTCGAACAATGCCTCCAGGGAGGAACTTACGTGAGTCCATGTACACCTGCAGGTCTGGGCCGTCTGTTTCCGGATCCTGAACATCATAAACACCGTCGACGACCACACGCCGGGTAACGCCCATGGCGTATCGTTTGTCGTCGGAAGCAGCATATCCATACAGAGCTGCAAGATTCTGCGAAAAAGAGATATCCTTTGGTACCACAAATGTGGCGGTAAATCGCCCCTTCACAACCTTGAACGACCCCTTAACGAGTGCTGCACCCGGACGCAGGAAGACGTTCTTGCTGTTACTCACATCATTGTCGTAGACGGTAACAGTTGGTGCTGCATCGGTAAGCGAGATCGTTACATAGCCGTTGAAAGAGACATCGGAAACGGAATCCATCGGCGATGTAATGATCCCTGAAAGCTCTACCGTGCTGAGCGCTTCCACCTTGATCGGCGTCGTATCGGCATCGATGTCGCGACCATTGAGAGTGGTAAAGCGCACATGATGATCCGGCACGAGTAGCCTCATCGTCGGGTCGCCAAGGATCAAAAACTTCTCATCATTGGCGTTATTGTAGATCTGCTTGACGCGGTACATTGTTTGACCAACTGTCGGATATGTTCCATCGGCCAGGCGCGTGAAAAGGTCGCCATAAAACTCATTATTCAAACGGGCATTATCGGAGGAAAACACCACGCGGGCAGCAGAGAACACGCCGATTGCCCCACCGTCGGCCTTCAGGAGCAGCTCTTCGGCACCCGACTGAAGATCGGTCATATCATAGCGGGCAAAGTCACATGTGGCAGCGGTGAGAAAGAATGGCTTGGCCACATTGAGCATATCGCCGGGAGTGGTCTCGCGCACGAATATCTGCTCGTGAGCCCACACGCGGGGATTGCCGTGACCAATGTAGTTCAGCAGGAGCGAGCCGCTGGTGTTGATTGTCGATAGAAGTTCCTGCGTCACCGCCGGTTTGCGGCGTCCTCGCGCAACATTTTCGGTCGGATACTCGACCATGTAGATCTTCTTCTGCTGGAATTCCTTTGGCACAACGAAGTTGGCAAGCGACTCATTCTGATCGAGGTGTGTTGATCCGTCGGTAAGGTTGTTCTCCTTCGTCCCATCATCCGCAACCAGCGTTATCCGGGTGCGCCAGTCATCACGGGACGCACTGCTCTCGTAGGAGCGGACCTTATTGATATATGCCCGGGCATCGGCATCACTGCGGGCCGGTACGCGACCAATGGCGATATCCGGACGGCGGTCTTCACCGCTGATACGGGCGTAGAAGTCATCAGTTGTGAATGTGGCCAGACCGATTGAGGCGTTATCCGGATCGAGACTTTCGTAGGGTATGATGAAGTTCTTCTGTTGTGAAGAGAGATTCTTGTAATCAAAGTGTCCGTCACCCCAGAGTACGACATGCGTTAGCCTGTTCGGCCACTTCGCATAGGTCTGCGCGATATAGTCGCGAATGGCGGTCGGATCCAGCATACCGTAGGAGTAGCGCGCGTAGATCTCATCGGTTGTGGTCAGGCTGACGGTGAACCGTCCCTGGCTCTGCCGATATGTGGCAAACTCGCGTGCAGATGCCAGAAGATCCGGGTGAGTGATCACGATCACATCGGCCTCACGTTCCGGCGCAAGCACGTCAGGCATGGCCACGCGAGAAAGTGCACCAACACTCAGCAGATTACCACTGATGAAGTATCGACGCAGTGAACCTTTCCCTATCTGCTCGCGCACGGCAAACATGCCCCCAACAGTTGCTGCGTTTTCGACACGTGCCGGACGCGAGGGGTCGGTGACCTCGAATCCGTATACGCTACCCGAGAACCCATTGATCGAATACTCCTGAGTGGAACCGTCACCGGGCAACGACCAGAACGTATAGGAATTGGCTTGAGCGTCGAGACTCTGCGGGTAGTGGATCTCTAACCAGTCGATGACGCCGGTTGAGCCATTGTCCGACGATGCATACGCCAGACGCACAACGCTGCGTCCGTCCACCGGAATGCGCGATGCTGCGATACTACCCCAACCGATCGATGTGTAGGCATCCATGTACTCCGGCACATCAGGCAGACTTACCTGACCGATGGTTGTTCCAGATTCTGAAAGCGTTAGCGTACCGGAGAGATTGCCGCGATGACCTACAACATAACGATACTGCACCGTACCTGTTGGAACAAGCCCAGGCAGTGTCGTCGTGATGGACACTGATGATCGGTTCTCGATCGAGCGGCCAAGCCATCGACGTCCGGAGCCCATGGAAAAGGGACTGACGATCTCATCTTCCATGAAGACACGTCCGGTCGTAAGCGTCGGGCGAATCGACGGATCCTGCGTCGAAGCTCCTCGCACCTTGACTCGCTCGCGTGCGCCCCCTCCTACCGAGAGATAGTACCCTGCCTCGGTAGCATAGTGATTGATGTAGTGCCGTATTGAATCACCCGTGTTCCGCCATCCAGTTGTGCCGGAGGCATAGAAGACGATCTCTCGGATTGACCCATCGGGATTCGTTTCGACGGTAAGGGGCTGCTCTCGTCGCTGGTCGCTCAGCGCAGCCTCTACTCGTTCCGAGAGCTCGAGTCCGCCACCACCGAAGACCTTGATGCTGGCAGCAGCCGCTGCATCAGTTGCAATGCCCGCCCTCTTCAACTGATCGGCAGTGATGCGATAGATGCCTTCGCGCGTGATCGTGAATCGGTAAAACACAGCGGGTGTTTCGGCCTGCACGCTTTCACTACGAGACTTTGACGTCGCCCTATCGAACGCACCTCTGTGGACAAACCACGGAGCTTCTGGATTCAGCGCCAATAGTGATGACGGTGCCGAAGATGCGTGACCATTGGCCGTTGCAGCGCGAAAACTGATGCGGATGGTGGCCTTCGTCATTATTGACAGTCCTTCATCCGTTTCATCGGCAACGCTCACCCACAAGCGGGCTACGTGCCGGTTACCGGCGATACCGTCATACGTCATCCACACACGCTGCGCTGATTTGATCCTCAATGTACCGTTCGACACCTGCTCTAGTCTACTTGTGGCGGCCACCATCGTACGTGTTGTGAACTCGGCATGCTGCAGCTCAAAACCGGTTGAACTCGGTACAATCACATCATAGCATCGCACATAGCACCGACCATACCGCCCCATTCCTTCGTTGTAGACCAGTCGTGCAAGGGGCGAGGCAGGACGCACAACAGCTCCGGATGACCCGACAATGGTGTCGAGCGTCGCCTGCCCTGAGTACGTGAGAACAAGCTCGGATGCCGTTGACCGCACCACACGAACATCTGTTTGCGTCGATGAGGCTGCCACTGCATGATGAGAACAACCAACAACGACCGCTATGATCATCAACACCCGGCGAACCAGGTCCATCCGATCAGATGGCAAAAGAATGTGCAACAGCTGCATGCGATGCGGCAACATAGTTGGGGGAATGGTGGAGAATGCGAGCGCGACAAGAATGACGCATTCATGCACTACCATAGTGTTCGTTACAGTGGAAATCTACGACTAACGAACGTTGCTCCATTCACCAACGGACCATCAAAAAAAATGCCTCGCCATCAGGGGGGAATGAGATGGCAAGGCATGCAGCATAAAGAGGAAGTGACGACTTGCGCCGTCGAGCGGGAAACGAGACTCGAACTCGCGACCCCAACCTTGGCAAGGTTGTGCTCTACCAACTGAGCTATTCCCGCGTTCGATTTTCAACACTGCAAACATACACGGTCTAAACGGATTATGTCAAACGCATTTTTTCAGGTTTTTGGCAAGCCCCTTAGATGCAATAGACTTACAGTTATCCCCAGACTTATTCACATATACGTATTTTTTCGTAGCATATTTCCGTCATGTGGTCGATTTACCGAACTCGTGAACGGGGTTGATGTGGATAACCCCATAACATCTATGAAGTTAGACGTTTACGCAGTTTGCTGAAAGTTCCGCTTAAAGTACTGTGCCAGCTCAATACGTACTTCATCAAGGCTTGGACACACTGCTAACTCTCTTTGCAGGGACGTTACGCCCCGTTCAGTGATTCCACATGGAATGATGTCACCGAACAGCCCAAGGTCGTTGCTGACATTCAATGCAAACCCATGTGAGGTTACCCAACGGCTACAGTGGATACCGATTGCGCAGATCTTCCGCTGTGATTCGATCCACACGCCCGTGAGTCCGTCAACACGTCCTGATTCAAGACCAAAACTCCGCAACGCATCAATCACGGACTGCTCGACGGTGCGCAGAAACCAATGCAGATCCGGCTTGGTGCGCTGCAACTGAAAGATCGGGTATCCAACGATCTGCCCGGGGTTGTGCACCGTTGCTTCTCCTCCGCGATCGATCTCGATCACATCCACGCCACGTTGTGCCAAGATATCGCGCTGCGTTACGACGCTCCCCTGTTGCGTGGTGCGGCCAAGCGTAATAACACTCGGATGTTCACAGAACACCAGCGTGTCAGGATGATCCTGATGCAAAATGGCGTCGACAAGCTCTCGCTGCCGACGCCATGCATCGTGAAATTCAATTGTTCCCCAATCCTGAACGAGCATACCTTACAGGTTTACGCACTCGTCGTAGGCCAGCGCGGCGGATTCCATGATCGCTTCGCTAAGTGTTGGGTGAGCGTGTACTGTCTTGAAGATCGCTGGGCCTGTTGCTCCAAGGGCACGAGCAATTCCGAGCTCGCCGATCATTTCCGTTACGTCCGGTCCGATCATGTGCGCACCGAGCAGCTCACCATACTTCGCATCAAAAACGAGCTTCACAAAACCCTGGGCCTTGCCGATACCATGAGCCTTGCCATTTGCTGTGAATGGGAACTTGCCCACCTTGACTTCGTGACCGGCTTCCTTGGCTTTCTTTTCGGTGAGACCAACGCTTGCGACCTGTGGCTGACAATAGGTACAACCGGGGATGTTGTTGTAATCAACACCATCCGTGTGGTGCCCTGCGATGTGCTCGGCGGCCACTACGCCCTCTGCTGATGCCTTGTGAGCAAGCCACGGGGCTCCTGCAACATCACCAATAGCGTAGATATTTGGCACGTTAGTGCGAAGGAACTTGTCGACCTTGATCCAGCCACGCTCGACCGTGATTCCCACGTTCTCGAGACCAATATTTTCGATGTTCCCCTGCACGCCAATGGCGTTCAGAGCGAGGTCTGCCGTGAGCGTTTCCTTTGTTCCATCCTTGCGCTCAACGATCACCTCGACACCCTTGCCCTTCTTCTTGGCAGACATCACCTTGGTTTCCGTGAGGATCTTCATTCCGTCGCGCTCGAACGTCTTGCGCAGTTCCTTACAGACGTCATCGTCTTCCACCGGGAGAATGCGATCCTGCATTTCGATCACCGTGACGGCGGTGCCGAAGGACTGATAGAAATAGGCAAACTCAATACCGATCGCGCCAGCGCCCATCACGATAAGCGACTTTGGTGTCTTCTGCTGAAGCATAGCCTCTGTTGACGTCAGAACGTATTCGCGATCAACTTCGATACCCGGGATGGTGCGTGGGCGTGCACCGGTAGCGACCATGATCGTCTTGGCTGTGATAAGGTCTGTTACAGCCCCCTTCTCATCCTTGACTTCAACGCTGGTATTGGTCTTGATCGATCCCCAACCCTTGATCTGCGTGATTTTGTTCTTCTTGAACAAGAAGGCCACACCACCACTCATGCGGTCAGCCACGCCACGCGAGCGGGCGATGACCTTGGTGAAGTCCACCTCAAGGTTCTTCACGCCGAAACCGTACTCGTCGGCGTGCTTGAGGAAGTTCATGTATTCAGCGTTCTTCAGAAGGGACTTCGATGGGATACATCCCCAGTTAAGGCAGACGCCGCCGAGGCGATCGCGCTCAACACAGGCGACCTTCAGGCCGAGCTGAGCAGCACGAATTGCGGCAACATATCCGCCGGGGCCGGAACCAATAACAACAAGGTCGAACGTATGGGTGTTCATGATGAAATGGCGCTGATTCGATGATACATCGTGGTGAATTGCGGGGCAAAGTTACGGAGTTTCCCTCAACGAAAACGGCCCCGATACCGAGAGATATCGAGGCCGCTGAAGGTTCAGGAAAGGGGCGTTTTAGGCGTGATACTCGAACGACTCGGTGATGAGCGGATCGTTAACAGCAACGCTGTTGTTGGCCTTGAACTGCCGTGCCGCCATCAGAAGGAACAGACCTGCAAAGAAGAGCCATCCGGTGAGCTCCTGCCATCCGAGAGTGATCGTTTCCGACTTCAGGATGTGGTGCCCAACGGCAGGCATGATGATCCAGGTAATGTCAATGAAGTGTGACACGAGGATCACGATTCCTGCTGTAACAAGCATCTTCGACTTGCGCTTCACGTCCTGGCGAAGCAGGAGCATGAACGGAATAACGAAGTGCGACAGGACAAGTGCATACCCGACGTATTCCCAGCCATGCGTCATGCGGTTGGAAAAGTACACTGTTTCTTCGGGCAGGTTTGCATACCAGATGATGAAGTACTGCGAGAAGGCGATGTACGTCCAGAACACCGAGAAGGCAAACATCAGCTTACCGATGTCGTGATAGTGCTCATCACGGATGTAGCCAGACAGGTAGCCATTATTACGCAGCACTACCATCGTCATGGCAATGATCGAAAGCGACGCCACGAAGTGTCCAGCGAAGGAATACACACCCCAGATCGTCGAGAACCAGTGCGGTTCGAGCGTCATCAGAAGGTCAAATGCTGCAAATGTGATCGTAACGGCGTACAACAGCACAAAGGGGGCCGATCGCTTCCAGTTTGCACGCGTCGGTGTCAGATCGCCGGGCATTGAATCCTGCTTAAGCGAATTGCCGACGATAAACCGGTGCATCACAAACCAGAGGACGCAATACATCACAAGGCGGATGACGAAGAAGTCGAAGGTGAACATCCCCTGATTGAAGTACGCTGCCTTCTTTTTGAGGATCGCGTCAGCCTGAAGTACGCTCACGCCCCCTTCGGTCGAGTGCGCCCATTCGTAGATCGAATGGTGTCCCATGAAGACATTAGCAATCATTGGGAGCATTGCCACGAGGAGAAACGGTACCATGCCCGTGTAGTTC